>CAZOVL010000059.1:12998-16541 GCA_964583185.1 uncultured Bacteroides sp.
TTATTTTGAACAAAATCGTAATTGTCTCACAAAATCGTACACCAAGGCGTTTCCTAATAAGCCAAATCGTAATTCTTCTATAAAATCGTACAAATCAATGATTTGGTATTTTAAAACCTTATTTACATATGGCAATATCCAGAAAAATCTTTATTTTAGAATATGATTAAATCAAATATTTTTTTAGAAACTTTAAGCTGCCTAACCCCGATTATTTCTGCTTTATTATGGGCTGCAATAATGGCTTTAGCAATAAAAGACAGCATGACGCAGAAAGAAGAAAATATTAAACATAACATATTTTGGTTTTTCATTGGGGAAGCTTTTGGGTGGATAGCCATTGTAGTATATACATATTGGCCTGTTGGTTTTGTGTATATAAATGCAGTAGCTTATTTGTCTTTTCTTATGAGGCACGTATTATTCTTCCGATTCATTTTTCTTATGACTCAAAAACCAAGAGAAAGATTTCCTGTTGTACATTATATTATTCCCCTTATAATATCTGGCCTTTTGTTTGTATGGTCGTTTTTTATTCCTTTTGACGTACAATTAAAGCTTGTTGAGGGGCGAGGAGCCATTGTTTCAAAATATTTACTTTACTCACGTATGTTTCTTTTCAAACCATTAATGCATTTCATCTATAGTGCTGTCTACTTACTACTTATTACTGTCCGTTTATGGCGTTATTATAATACATCTGGACATAATAAAGGAACCATTGGACGACCTACTCCTTGGATCACATTACTTATGTCCTTTGTCTCGGCCTATTTAATTTTTGCCATCTCAACATTCTTTGTTCCACGAAACCTTGTCTTTTCTTCTACAATTACTATAATCACCACTATTCTTTTACTCGTATTATATATGATACTTGGTTACAATATTATTCGTCGCAATTTTATGCTTTATATTCCTATTCTTGCTAGAATTCCTATAAATCAGAGGAAAGAAACCTCTGTAAAAACACCTTTTAGAGAAAGGAAAGAAACATCAAAAATTAAACGTAAATACAAGCGTCGCACTAAGATGATACAGACTGCTGATGGGGAAATTATATATAAAAAACTAACACAAAGGAAATTTGAAACGTATTTTAATCAAAATAAACCCTGGCTTAATCCACAGTTGAAAATAACTGATCTATTAGATCCATTAGCAACAAACCGCAGTATACTTTCAAAATACATCAATCAGACTTACGGAATGAACTTTAACCGCTACATCAATCGGCTACGCTTGGAGGAAGTAAAAAGACTCCATGAACTACCTAATTATTCTAAGTTAAATATAGCTAAACTGGCTTCTCTTGCAGGTTTTGCTAACCTAAGGAACTATACTAGAGCATTAAAAACAGAAGAAGAGCTAGAAGGCCGATTAGTAAAACAGAAAAAAAAGAACGATGAATAAGCTGGATTTATCTACATTAATAAGTGTTTGGGGCTATACTCTGCCGTTTGTATCGGGGATGCTATGTATGGTAATCATTATGGTGTTTTTAATTCAACATCGTCATCAAGCCCTAGAACGCAAATTATCGTTATTGCTTATTGCAGAATTAACGGTATGTATATTCTGTTGGGTAAGTCTGACCTCTTACATTCTCTATCCCAAAGTATTTATACGAATTATGCCTCTTTTTTACCTCTGTATATTATATGCTCAGGTTACAACTCTTCATTTTGTATTTACACTAACCCGCACCTGCAGACAAGAGAGGTTTAATGCTGCACATTATATTGTTCCTTTGCTTTTAGCCTTTACTCTACTAATACTGTCTTTTTTAACACCTGAAACAGCTCAACTTCAGGTTGTAGCAGACCGTAAAATTCGCCCTGAAGGATACGAGATTTATGCTATTGTAGCCACATCTATTCCTAAAATGTTCTTAATATACAACGTACTTTATTCAATTTTAGGGCTTAGACGAATTTTCAAATTCAAAAAAGCATTGGAGAACTATTCTGCAGATGAAGGTTGCTCCTCTGTGAGATGGCTACAACTACTAATGTGTGTTACACTAGCAAGTGTTCCCCTGTCTATCACTCCTATTCTACTGGGAATGAACCTTTTTTTCACCTCAGCTATAACACTTCTACCTAGTTTTATAATCGTGATTAAAGATGTACTGCTAACCTATAATACAGTAGCCAAAAAGTATGTCGTTATTAAATCAATAGAAGAAGAGGAGGAATCCATTTGGAAAGGGCTATCAGTAAGAGGCAACAAATCGTATAAAAAACGTTTTGAGGTATATATGCGTAAAACAAAGCCATACCTAAACCCACAATTACATATTAGTGATTTGGCGGTGGAACTAAAAACCAATCGTACTTATCTTTCCGGGTTCATAAACCAGGAGTATGGTATGAATTTTAGCCGCTATATTAACAAGCTACGTCTACGTGAGATTGAAAAATTACGTATAGACCCAGCCTCGGCAAAAATGAATGGCATAGAGCTAGCACAAAAAGCAGGGTTTAGCAACTTCCAGGGTTATTTAAGAGCAAAAAAACAGGAAGACAAGGAAAAAAAAATTGAATGATAAAAAAAGATGAAACTGACAAATGGTTAATCTTAACACATATTTAGAAGTAGTTATATCTCTCCAACCTATTCTGCACTTACCTGCGGCACACTACTCATTTATTCCATACGAGATAGTCTAACAGAAAAAGAGCAAAAAATAAAGTATGTATCCTGAATAATCCTATTTTTTCGACTATTTTAGAAGAAATTTAAAAGACACGACGGACGCATAAAGGTCATAACAATAAGACTGTTACGGAGTAATAAAACTAGGAGTCAATCTTTTTTTTGACACAGGCGACAAATTGTGTGACATTTTGGATAAATTGTCGCGTCCGGATGAGTGTTTAATAAGCAAAAAAATGACTTTAAATCAATCCCGTCCTAAATAAATTTTAATTCTAGAATAAGAGAGGCTTGTTTTGATTCTCAAAGCTATCTTTGAGTTTACACAACCAAACGCACCTCTCTTATGTCAAATATATCACTCTTTGCTCAGATTTTAGGTAAACTAGACCGACATATTTTCAAAAAACTAGTTGTCAAACATGATTCGGATAAACACACTAAAGGTTTCAGCAGTTGGGATCATTTGGTTGCTATGCTTTTCAGTCAATTTGCCAACAGTGCACTTCGAGATATTAGTAATGGTATTCAGTCTGCTACAGGCAATCTCAATCACTTGGGAGTTAATCGAGCTCCCAGTAAATCCAACTTGAGCTATCAAAATAAAAATCGCAATTGGGAACTGTTCCGTGATTACTACTTCGCCTTGTTCGAGTCTTTAGGACAGCAGGCGAGATTCAAACAGGTCAAGTTTCGCATTAAGAGTAAAATCTTCTTGTTGGATTCCTCTACTATCAGCTTGTGCTTGTCGCTATTTGATTGGGCGAAGTACAAAACAGCAAAAGGAGCTATCAAGCTTCACACACTGCTTGACTACCAAGGCAATTTACCTGTTTATATAAATGTTACTGATGGTAAAACAGCTGATAACAAAGGAGCTTATGA
>CAZOVL010000060.1:0-8305 GCA_964583185.1 uncultured Bacteroides sp.
AAAATCATCTGCTATTCTTAATGATACAGTTGGACTATTATTTAAGGTTTCGGTTATATAAATTCCGTCATAAACTTCAAGACCGTCATCGCAGGAATGAACTAACATTCCAACGCAACAAACCAGTAATAAATATATATATTTTAGTTTCATTTTAATTTATTTTTATGATTGATATAATACGTATTATTCTTTTTCTTCAGTTTCTGTTTCCAAGGATTCATCTGAAGTGCTCATTATATTAATCATTTGACGAGTAAAGTGATAAGGTCTATTACTATTTCTATAATCATATTCAATATGATATAACCCGGCTCCTCCTTTTTTTACTTCATTTTTATCCTCATCTAATGGTTGCCAATTTGCCATTCCAAGTGTTGAAATGGTATAACTGCCATCTCGTTGCAGAAAAGTTCTTCCTCCACTGGATGAGTATTGCTCAAAGTCTTCTGTGAGAATTATTTTCTTTGCAAGCTCTTTTCTGGTTTCTTTGAAATAATTAGCAACAGTATTAAATCGATCATCATATCTTGCGTATGTGTTTTCGTAGTATGACTGAAGAATGAAATAATTAAAATAAGGTGATAGATCTTGATAAACATAATTGGTTACATATCCATCGATTGCCAAAATTTTATCAGTACCTGATTTTGGGCCAAAGTATTCACCTAATGTTTCTATGAAAATTTTAAATCTACCGGGACTTTCATAAATATGGGCAGGTTCTCCCATAAACTCAGGTTCATTATCAATATCAAGTCCGTCATAACCCCATTTAATTATTTCTTCGGCTAAAGCTTTGGCATATTTTCTAACGGCTTCATCTCGTTCTTCTTGCGTGTCTCCCCAGCCCCAATACTCTAAACGTTCTTCTCTATCTGCCGGCTCTAAGTATCGCCCTAAATAAGGAGTAAAGATACAAGCTAACACTTTGGTTCCCTTTATTTCTCTGACATTCTTTAAGTCTTCCATTTGAACATCAGTCAAAGGCCAAGGTTGTCCCCAATTACTTACCATATCTACACTATCCGGCAAACTCATCAGCGAAGTTGCCATTGTTGTTCCGGGACCGTTCCAGCCTCCAAACCAACCGAACATTATTTCGTGGTCACTAGCTTTATAAGCTTTTAACGCCTCATAATCAACTTGTGGAGGTGTAGGCTCATAACCTATATTTTCAATATCACTATTACAAGAAACGAAGAAACTAACAAGTAATAGAATAAAAAATGTTTGATATATTTTATACATAATATTTTCCATTTTAATAGATTGAATTAATTAATCCTCTGTGGTATCCCACCATAGTCTTGTTCCCGGACTATCTTTTCCATTTAAGTATTTCGTCACAGCTTCTTCAGTCAATTTCTTATTCTTTTGAAACTCCGATGCCGGAAGAGGTAAACGCTTAATGTATTTACCATCAGGGATATTTGACGTGTTTTTATTTACTGCAGGAGTAAATAGTTTTGGATAACCTGTTCTGCGAAACTCACTCCATGCCTCCAAACCATTGGGATACATCGCAATCCATTTTTGTGTCATTATGCGCTCTAGCTTTTGTTCAAAAGAGGCACTTTCATCCCATTTTATGGTTATTGTAGAAAGCATTGGTGAACCAGTAAGAACACTAAAACTTCCTTTAGGGTCTACATAGGGTGCCGGAACACTAGTTGAATTATTAATATAATTTGTAACCTCAGAACCAACGATATCGAATTCACTCATAGCTATTTCAATACCTTGATTATAAAGAGTTTCTGGTACTCCATTCATATTCCAACCCCGTAAAGCTCCTTCAGCTCTTAAAAAATACACCTCGGCTGCATGTAGCCAGTATAATGGAGAGCTTTTTGTTATATTTGGAGTAGAAACTAATGATCTGTAAGATGCAGCAGCATCCATACCATTTCTCATTCCAATATATTTTCCATTGGAAGTTGCTCTAAAATATTTATCTATGCGTGGATCGTTGTAACCATTGAGGTAAGAATCCATATTTGCCCCCATTCTTGTTTCACCATAATCGCTCCAAAGTTGTTCCAATGGATTTTCATAAGGATAAACTGCACTGCTTTTAATTTTAGCTGTTTCACTATTTGCAGTCATCACTCCAAATTTATGATTTACAGCTTCTTCTGCATATTTTTTAGCTAGTTCGGGCTCCACATAACTTATTCGCATTGCTAGTCTTAATTTAAGAGAGTTTGCAAATTTAATCCATTTTAGAATGTCTCCGTCATAAATTAAATCAAAGCGAGCAAGTGGTCTTGATGTGGGTGTAGCAGTATAAAAATCTGTCATTATTTGTATGGCTAAATCCAACTCTTCAAAAAGCATTTTATATACATCTTCCTGTGAATCATAAGGTACATATAGCGTTTTTCCATAGCCTAAATACGGAATAGGACCATATAAGTCGGTCAAACGATGCATTCCAGCTACTTTTACAGTTAAACCTACACCAAAAGTAATAGAGGTAGAATCAACCCGCTGTCTCATTGTGTTCCAAGAGTTCATAATTCCAGGAGTAGCTTTACCATCTGTTTTTTCAATGGTTCCATAGGCTGCTTCAAAAGGTGTACCGTGATAATCACTGGCTACATCGAAATAATAATTCGTTGGATTATTTCCGTTATTCCAATTTGCGGCTTGTCCGTGATACATTGAAAATACATTTCCATGCATATCATCTACTAATTGGTAGGTGTTTGGGTCTTCAGAAAAAACTGAAAGTTGCATGGATTGTATATATGCCGCCCAAAGATTGTCTTTATTCAAATCTTCTGTGTCAACTCTATCTCTATCTGTATTAATGTCTACAAAACCTCCCTGACAAGCACTGAATAAGGTAAGACTTGTAAAGATAAAAAGGAGCGAGAACTTAGTTATATCTTTTAATCTGTATTTTTTCATTATCTTAAATTTATAGTTCTATTTAAAAAGAAACCTTAACACCAAAACCGATATTTCTTTGGCTTGGTGGCATAAAATAATCATAGCCCTGGAAGTAAGTACCGGTGTTAGATGTTAGTTCCGGATCAAACGGAGCTTTCTTGTATATCATCCATAAATTACGTCCAATAAGTGAAACAGACACGTCAAGTTTATCTCTAAACCAATTTTTAGGTAGGTTATAACTTAGAGAAAGTTCACGGAGACGAACATTGGTAGCGCTGTAAGTGTACTCTGATAAAGCATAACCATTTCTACCTCCTCCTACTATTTCATAATAAAGTTTACTATCAACTTGTCCGGAGTTTATATTTACTCCACCTCTGTCTCTCGCTTCGGCTGTTGCTTTTGATACACCATATTGATCCATCATTGCTTGTGTTGATGACACAACAACGCCTCCAACTCGAGCATCAATCATAAAACCTAAGGATAAACCTTTCCATGCAAAATCGTTCCGAATACCTAAATTGTATTTGGGACTTGCCTCACCAATTTTAAAGAAATTATCTTGGTCAATTTCAAAACGACCTGTTTGAGGATGTACATTTATATATCCATTATGGTCACGTTTAAATGAGGTAACATAAATATCAGACATTGTTCCTCCCTCTTTAAGAATCATTTTATATGATCCGGCAGAAGACACCTCAAATTCTGTGGGTGCAGGCATCATACTTCCACTAGTAGGGTCAGCAATCTCTTCTGGTAGAAGTTCTTTAATTTTATTTCTATTCAGCGTGTATGCCAAATTTAAATCCCAATCAACAGGTCCTAATTTTTGAGAGAAACCCAATGAAAGTTCAATACCCCAGTTGTTTACTTTACCTGCATTGGCAAAAGCATAGGTGTATCCGGTACTTGGTGGTAAATTATAGGTAAATAACTGGTTAAAAGTATTAGTGTTATAATAGGTCATACCTAAAGAAACCTTATTGTTCCATAATCTTATATCGGTACCTACCTCGTAAGCTTTAGTTTTTTCTGCTTCTAACGTTTTAATAGGGTAATACGCTGTTGAAGATAAAGCTCCATTATCTAATGTAGTATAATCAGTTAATAAGTATGGTGAAGGTGGATTACCTACTTGGGCATACGATGCTCTTATTTTCCAAAATGATAAAACACTATTTTTAGGAATTAGCTCGCTTAGTACTGCAGATAAACCTACTGAAGGATAAAACACGTGTGCTGCAGGTAGACTCTCTTTGCTCTTCATTGTTGAGAAATAGTCTAAACGACCGGTTAAATCTAAATAGAGAAAGCTTTTATACCCCGCTTGTAATGTTGCATAAAGAGAGTTTGTACGTGTATGTGTATAAATTCTATCTTTATTATCTATTTTAACATTACTAATATGGAAGAAATCAACAGCAGAAATTAGTGGACCATCATATCCTTCAAACTCAGAGATTTCATCATTAATACTTCCTCCTAAATTTGCTGACAAATGAAACGAGTCATTAATCTGTTTATCAATATTCACTAAGAAATCAGCATAAATGTTTGTATGATTTAATTCGTAATCAGAATAATGACCTGCGTCAGATTTTGCAAATAATTTATTTGTGGAAGCATATAGTCGACGCTCAAGATCAGATTCAGATTTATCTATACGAGTACGTGCACTAAAGTTAATCCAGTCAGTTATTTTATAGTTTATACTACCTGTCATAAAATAACGACTACGCTTGTTGTTAAAAAGATTGGAATTTGTTGTCCAAAAAGGATTTTGTATCAATCCTTCAAGACTCTCTCTTTGATATTCTTCCGGCCAGTTTTGAACTTCAAAATTACGTTCTGAACTCATTACTTTATAAGCTCTATACCTATTAATATCGTCTCCGGGAGGAAACAAATAGATAGCAACCAACGGATTGTAATATAATCCTTGAGCTATTGCATTCTGATCTTTTTGTTGAATATAATTAAAGCCAATATCAAGTGTTAGTTTATCTTTAATTAATTCACTAGAACTCTTAAAGGTGAAATTATATCTTGTATATTCATTATTAGGGACAATACCTTCTGCATTTACAGCTCCGGCCGATGCGTAAATTTGATGAGATTCACTTCCCGTAGAAAGACTAATTGAATTCATTGTATTGTATCCTGTTTGGAAAAAATCTTCTGGTCTATATGAAGAGGGATTCTCTAATTTGTCTCCCCAACTGAAATAGGTATCTCCACTGCGACCATAGGTGTTTTGGAACTCAGGTAACACAAAAGGAGAAGAGAATGTGGTGCTATTTGAATAGGTTATTTTAGGTTTACCGGAATGACCAGCTTTGGTTGTAATTAAAACCACCCCATTAGAACCTCTATTTCCATATAAAGCGGCAGCCGCAGCTCCAGTTAAAACAGATATGTTATCAATATCATCAGGGTTAAGATTGGAAATCCCTTCACTATCACCCTGTATGTCTTGCTCCATAAAGTTGGTGGTTTGTCTTGATTTTAATGAAGACAAAGGAATACCATCTAATACATAAAGTGCATTATTCTCTCCAAATAAAGATTTTGTACCACGCATTACAACACGTGTAGACCCTCCTGTACCTGAGGAGCTTTGATTTATGTTAACACCAGCAATTTTACCGGACAAAGAATTGATGAAATTAGCATCTTTCACTATAGTTAATTGTTCAGAGTCTAAGGTTTGAACATTATATGTTAAAGCTTTAGCTTCGCGTTTAATACCTAATGCAGTAACTACAACTTCATCTAGTCTAAGATTGTCTTTCAGGGTTACGTTGATTACAGAGTTTTGTCCAACTTTTATTTCCTGTGTTGAATATCCTATATAGGAGAAAACTAAAGTGTTTCCAACAGAAGCTTCTATTGTGTACTCTCCTTCAATATTTGTTGTTGTACCTACATTAACACCTTTAACAACAATTGTGGCTCCAATTAAAGGCTCTCCATCTTCATCAATAACTTGTCCTGTTATTTTATTGACTTGAAGAGGTTTTACAGGCACAATCATTATTTGATCGTTTCTTATTTCATAAGTATATCCTGAACCTCGTAAAACTACATTAAGAGCTTCAGTTAAAGGTGCCTCTTTTACATTTAACGATACTTCTCTTGTATCATTAAATTTTGTTTGATTATAGGCTATAGACATTTGAGTTTGTTTTTCAATTTCTTGAAAAATCTCTCTTATCGTAACATTTTCTCTATTAATCGAAACAGTTATATCTCTTTCCTGAGCATTTAACCCAATTCCAAAAGAGAATAAACTCACAAGCACTAATAATTTTAGATGTGTTTTTACATGTAAATGGATCATAAGTTATTTTTTATAGTAAATTAAATAAGGTTTAATTAAGCAGTTGAATTTGTATTCAACTCAAAAAAAGAGGTTCTTCATGTTTTCATTTTTTTATTCATTTTAAAGGTTGATAAATTCATTTTATATAAATTGTTCCATTGTCAGCTATCTTATATTCAAATCCATCAGCTACATTGCTAATAACCGTCAATACTGATTCAATAGAAGTGTCTTTCTTAAATTTGAAATTATACTTATCGTTATGTAATTCTGCAATATTGTAGTGGAAAGTAACATCATATTTGCGTTCTAAAACTTTTAATATTTCCTCTATAGTTGCACTTTTGAAAACCAATATTCCTCTCTGCCATGCAATTTCATTATAGACGTCAACTGCTTGAATTTCATAGTTTTCATTTAGTTTATTATAAGAAAACTGTTCCCCCACTTTTAATATCTGAGGGTTTTGAATGTGATGACCTTCTACCTTTATGCTACCACTAATTAAAGTGGTTTTAAAGATGTTGTCGTTTGGATAGGATGCAACACTAAACTCTGTTCCTAAAGCTGTTATTGAAAACTCTTTGGATTGAACAATAAATGGTTTCTTTTCATTCTTAGCTACTTTGAAGTTAGCTTCACCTGATAAGTACAATACTCGGTTCTCTTCTCCAAAATCTTTTGAATAAAAAAGGATGGATTCAGAATTAAGATCCACTTCACTTCCATCCGGAAGTATTAAATTTCTGGTTCCTTGAGATGGAGAATAATACTCAACATAATTTAAATCATACTTTGGAGGGGTATTCTTCAAAAAAAGCAAGGAAGAAAAACCAACAATTAAAACAACTGCAGCAGCAGAACTCAACCACACAAGTTGTTTTCTTCTTTTCGACTTAATCTGTATAGAACTGAAACGATTATAGGCTTTATAAGCTTCTATTTCTGAAACATCACTAGGTTCATTCCAAATTTCAAGTAATGTTCTTTTTTTCTCTTCTTCTTGATTTTTCCCTAAGAGCCAAGAGAAGAACTCCCCTTTAGTTGCCTCTAATGAGTGGTTCCTGAAAAATAAATCTATAATTTTATTCGTAAATTTTCCCATTTAGTTGTTGTGTTTTAATCTCTACTATTAACACAACAAATGAAAAGGACAAACTACTCAATCAAAATAATAATAAAAATATTTTTTTTCTTAATTCGGA
The DNA here is from genome assembly GCA_964583185.1 of uncultured Bacteroides sp. Classification (GTDB taxonomy): domain Bacteria; phylum Bacteroidota; class Bacteroidia; order Bacteroidales; family Bacteroidaceae; genus Bacteroides_E. The sequence goes on from CAZOVL010000060.1 coordinate 7,435, forward strand.
TAGTGCAAGGTAGATGTGACGCTCCACAGTGCGTATGGAGAGATTTAATTTTTTTGCAATTTCAGCATTACTATTACCTTCAATTCTGCTCATCTTGAAGATTTTTTGTCTTTGTTCCGGCATTTTTTCAATGATATATGCAATAGTAAGCTTTAATTCTTTGGCATATAGCTCTTGTTCTAGACCAAACTCTTCAAGAACTTTATATCTCTCGTATAGACTTTCGTGATAAGTACGTTCAAATGTTCTTCTTTTAATTAGATTGAAAATATGATTTCGTGTCATAGTAAAAAGAATTTTGACATTATTTTCCTCATCTTGCCAAATTTCCGGTAAATCAATTAATTTGAGAAAGATATCTTGAGCTACATCTTCAGCATCTTCTTCTGATAAAAGAATTTTTCGGGCAAAAGACTTAATTCTAGGATAATTTGTTACAAAAAAATGTTGAAAATCGTTATTCATATAAACTTTAGGTTCCATTATATTAAACCTTCTATTCTAATATATAAACAGAAAGGGGTATATATAAATTATACTAAATATTTAACACTTATACGGTTAATAAAAATGATAAAAAAAGCGACGTTTATTAAATTCAATTCATCATCAATTTTTATAATTATGTATTAAATGTTTATTTTTAAGACATTAAAATCAATCAAAGATATTGTTTATTATTCAAAAAGCTATTTTTTTTGAGTAATTCTTAGAATTATAATAATTTAGTTTTTGAATCTGAACCAAAGATGAAAGAATAAACGGAAAGTATTTAAAGGTGAAATTTTAATGTTTTATTAATGGTGAATTTTACATTCCATTTCCGCGAAAATACTTTTAGTATGATAACCTATTATAGAATATAACTGAA
>CAZOVL010000060.1:8405-16403 GCA_964583185.1 uncultured Bacteroides sp.
TCCATTTCCGCGAAAATACTTTTAGTATGATAACCTATTATAGAATATAACTGAATAAAAAATGTGCAATAAAGAAAATTAGAAATATGAAATAGCTTATACTGTACAGATAGGATTTATACCTATTAAAAACTTATTCCATTCTTCCCCATTTCATCTCTTCACCGTGAGTATCAAACTGTTTTCGTTTACCTGTAATACTCTTTATCTCAATTCTATAGATTGCAGTTCTTTCCATTCCTGATATAATAGCTAAATCAAAAAGATGCATTTTGGAAGGAGTATATTTCTTGCAAATCAAACGCATTGCATTTATGCGTTCACTCTCCTCTTCAACTTTATGGACCGTACCTAAAACGATGGCTGATTCAAATTCAGTAGTAAAAACTTTGCTTATTAAAGTTTTTCCACCATGTTCCTCCTCCAAGAAAGCGGATAACTGCGACTCTGAATATAATTCCGGCACTTCTACCCTACCTACAAAAGCAATAGAAACAGGATTTCCATTTTGTAAGGCTTCTACTTTCTTTCCTTGTTTTGCAGAATGGAAGTAGAGGTTATCTCTGTCTCTGATTATAGATAAAGGGATTCCATAAGGAGCTCCATCTGCATCTATTAAAGAAAGTACACCATAGGTTGATTTGTCAATTATCTTCAATGAAAATTCTAAGCTCATTGCTCTATCTTTTCTTCTCATATCTTCTGATTTTTTATATTTATAAAGATAGTATTAAATTAAACTTTCGCATAAAAAAAGATGTTTTTTAATAAAATCGACATCTCATTTCTACACATTCTAAGCCATCTTAATGGTATTTCTTTGTCGGTCTAGGACAAAAGGTGCTTAGGTCCTAGACCGAAGGGCTCTCGGTCTAGGACCGAGGAGGTATCCCTCTTAGACCTTTTCTGCTCCAAGCCATGCAATGGTATGTTTTCCTCAATAAACAGCTTTTTTCTTAACTCTATTGATATAACAAAGCAAAATCTGATAGATCATCCTTATTTGTAAACATATAATACTGATTATCAATTGTTTTTCTACCGATAATTTCCAATAAAAAAAGAGGTATCAAGTTTATTAAACAAGGTACCTCTTTTTCTATTTATTATTATACCAAAGTATAGAATTGATTTTTTAGAAATTATTTCTTAAAAACCACCGATTGTCCATAGAAAGTATTGGTTAAATTAATCATATCTGATAGTTGACTCCAATTTTCAACCTTCTCAAAGTTGTTTTTATAGGTCTTTTTTACTTTTAAAACCAATGCAGCGCCCTCTATGCTTGCATTTGAAAGAAAAGCACCACATTCATTATCTACAGACTGATTCAAAGATGATAAATTCTCAACACTATATCCTTGAGGAATATCCACTCTAATTTCGTACTCATAACTGCGTGCATAAGGCATATAAACATCAACAGTACGATTTTTGTCGTCCTCATTTAGAACTAGTTGAGAACCTATTAATTTACCGGCGTCTAAAATGTAGTTATTTCCAGCACGTTTAACTAAGCCATCGAGAGTGTAATGTGTTTCATAAATCAACTCCGGTTGATCTGGGGTTACACCCAGTGAAGGAATAGAATATTCTTTAAGTTCATTTACATCTATATCATGGAAATATTTTACTTCATCTTTAGCCTTCTCTTTTTGATTTTTAAGCTGTTGTTTAATGACTTCTTCGTAGGCATCTATATCTTTAGTTTTCCCTTTTTCCTGAAGTTTTTCCAAATAGGTTTTCTCATTCATCCATTTCTTCATGTCGTTGCGCCAATCTGAAGCCAGAATAATATCAGAATACACTCCATTACGTAATTGTCCTGAAAGTGTTGTTTTTCTGTTGATATCAAGCGTTAAGAAATTACTTTCATCTAGGCGAACGTTCATTTCTGTTTTATTTACGTTCTGGTTCGCAGTAGAAACAGGAACATTATATTTACTCCGTTTGCTTTGATCAGAGAAATTAACTTGATTGTATTTTTTTGGAATGATTAACTCAGCGGTTTCACCTTCGAATGAAGGATTTGTTCCTATATAATAAAAATACATAGGAGGAGTAATTAGTTGACTCCCGTCATTGGCTAGAATAAAGAAAGAATAATCCCAATAACCAGTAGTATCTTCCGGACGTACACTAAAACGGTTAGTTACCACTCCCAGTTTATATTCTATTTTGTGTTTCTTATACAGCATACCTAGAGTAGCAAGGTATACTCTGTGATTCAAACCATCAAAACCATACGTGTATTCCAACAAAGCTTGGTTAATGTACTCAGCTATTTGCTTATTATCAGCTTGAGGATTCTCTTTTTTATATTTTTTAGTTTGTTTATGTATATCCTTTGCTGCATACATATAATAAGAAGCCCCATTAAATGAGTTCATTGCATCTTCTAAAATTTGTTCTGCAGGTAAGTTTTTATACAATCCTTTCTTGCGAGCACTTGCCGGTTTATATATTTTATTATTAGAATTATACAAAACAGATAAGCTGATGGTTGGGAATTGACGTAAAGGAGATAACCATCTTTCAGTTGAAACCTTTTCTATGTTAGTCTTTTTAACATCTAAAATATAATCTCCATCATCACTTATAGTCTCGGTAAAGTCTGGGGCATCGTTAATTAAACGATACTCTGTAGTTAAATTTTTATCTAATACACAATGTACCGAATACGAAAGCACTGGATATTTAGCTGCAAAGATAAAAATCTGTTCTGGAATATTCTGATAATCAATGCGTCCCTCTTCATGGATAAAAAAGTCTAAGATGTCCCCCACCTCTAAATTAGGTATAGCTAATTTCTTGCTGGTTTCTTTTTCTTTTTTTCCCTCTGTTAAAGATACGGCCTCATTGATATCAACCTCATTGATGGTTCCATTGGGTTTAATGATTCGTACCCCCACAACCGTGGTGTATTTTGTGCTTACATTAAATCCAAACGATTTGCTTGATTGGCTAAACTCTATTTCCGAATTATCTTCTAACGAGCGTTTATCATTCAACTTAACCATTTTTCGAAGAATGTGTACATAAGTCAGCTCTTTATTCAGTCCAAAACCTAAGACTCCACCTCCTGTAAAACGCAGTTTTGTGTTCCCTGTGGCATATACATCTTCGTGTAAAGCCATAATTACAGCCGATTCATCCTTGTACTTTTCTGGTACCGTATAATTAGTAAACTCCGGCTTATCCCAAGCCCATATTGATTCTCGTATTTCTGTTGCATATTTTTCATATTTCTCATTTGCAATCAATGTCTGACTACATAGAAAAAACACAAGCAGGGTAAAAAAGCTGATTTTAGTATATTTCATATAAATAAATTTAATATATTATTGTAGAGTTAATACAATCTGTTCCATATAATTACGCTTTAATTCATTGATGTCAGTGTTCCATTGTTCAAAGGCTTCTTTTTTTATTAGGGGTAACTTAAACTGCAATACACAACTGTAAGATAAAGTATCTCCTTTTAGTTCGTAATTAATGGAGAAAATATAGCTATCCCTATCAATTACCATATTTTCAGGAGTATGCGAGAGGTAATAATTTTCAGGTATTACAAGATCTATATTCCTTACAATTCGGTAACAATAAGGAAAAAGAATATTATTCTTTCGTTTTTCAATATTTATGATGTTAGAAGAAAACTCTTTCATTGGATTCATTCCTATATAGATATCTTTATCTAGCTTTTGAAAATCAGAGTTCTTTTCTATGTTATAAGCCAGATGTGTAGATGCTACTTTAGCTGTTGCATCATTCAGTTGAAGATTTGTTACTTCGTTTTGAGTTTCTCCTTTTTTTGCAAAATAAAGTAAAGCTTCATTGAGTTTATTTTTAGGAGTAGCATAGGTAAAGGATAGAATTTTTTCTTTTGATTCTCCCATAAAATAGTGAATGGTTTGTCCATTCATTTTATCGTTATTTATGAAATATCTACAGTATAGGCTGTCTGTGTTGATTTTTGAGTCTAAAACAGGGATACGGTTTAAGATATACTCATCTCCATTTTCAATCATAACCTGACGTCCTTGAATACTTTGAGGATATTCTCCCACAGGCATATATTCATAAGTAGCATCTAAGTAATAAACTTCATCATTAAAGAAGAGAGTACAAATCATATGGTTATCTACCGATAGGTTTGGAGTGCTGTAATCAAATGCTATATGATTGGTTCCTATCCAGGTTAAACGAGCATCAAAACCAAGACTTTCCAACAGAGCTTTTGTTAGGTTAGCCATTCCTTTACAATCACCATATTTTTTTCGTAATACTTCGTGAGCATCGTCCGGTTTGAATCCAGCAATACCATCTTCAAAGGCAATATATCGGATATTGCTTTGAACCCAGGCATAAATGTCTTTTATTTTGTCAAAATCATCAGTACTATTTTGGGTTATTTCTTTCGCTTTCTCTTCAATAATACTTTTATCATTGTGAACTTCGCTAACAAGATGTTTATACCATTGATATTGATCTTTTAAAGTCTTGAAATAAACCGTTTGAACTCCGTCCACATCAGACTGTTTATTCAATACTAATATCAAAGGATAGATATGTGAAACTCCTTGCATCATAGGCTCACTAACAATTGCCTCCTGATTTTCTAGGGTATAAACATAAATCTGAGCATTTGTTTTAGTGTCGGTTTCTACTGTTTTTTTTATGTTGTCATTAAAGTTGTAATCCACCAATTCACACTCCATCCAAGCAGGAACTACAATGCGAACGGTTTTATTTTTTATAAAATAACCATATTCCAATAAGGGGATAACAGTGAAATAACGAGGGTCTTTAATTGTCTTTTCAAACTCCACACGACCGGTCTTACCCTTCTTATCAAAATGTAAATCCATGTAACAAATCTTGGCATCCGAGTAAAAGATGTCGTTAGATTTATATAAACTATATTGAGGGGCAAGGCCTTTAATGCTCCTAATTCGCACTTTATCAATAATTGATTCATTATCGTACATTTCATAGACAGAAGTGTTTGTAGCCATACGTGTGGCTTCAAATGTAGCGTCATATTTCTCTTTGACAACTACATTTCCCTTCTCTATAAGATACTCATATGTTACCTCTTTTTGAGTGATAATTACATTATCATCATCAGTTTGACCTAAAATATATGAATGGGATAAAAGAAAGAAAACAAATAGAATATTAAATCTGAACATATCTCCTTCCAAGCTCAATTAATAGATTATATAAATGTAAAAACTAATAGGTCAATTTCATCTTATACATTATATATAATCATCTTGTCCTATTTCTTCTGCAAGATAGATATTAATTTTAAAATCAAGTAAAATATTTTAAAAAATAGTCTTCTATTGATGGCTCTTGATTTAAATCAAGAGATTGGAATCAAAAAGCAAAAATAAAATAGAGAGAAATACTTCAATGTGTGTCTATTAAAAAATCTTTTTATAACTATGACAATAAGGTAGTTGTCCTCTTCTTTCATAATAGTCTTGATGGTAATTTTCGGCCTTCCAAAAAATAGTTGCATGTGCCAATTGTGTGGCCACTTTGTAACCTTTCTCTGTTAAAATATGAATATACTTTTCTGCTATTGCTTTTTCCTCTTCGCTGTTGTAAAAAATATACGATAGATATTGGGAGCCTATATCCGGTCCTTGTCCATTAATTTGAGTAAAATCGTGTGTTTCAAAAAAGTATTTCACTAATTCCTCATAACTTATTTTCTCTGATGAGTAGATTACTTCAATAGTTTCCAAATGTCCTGTGGTACCCGTACAAACCTCCTGATAGGTGGGCTCTTCCGTATTGCCTCCCATATACCCCACACTCGTTGATTTTATCCCTGCTAATTGCTGAAAGTAATATTCAGTACCCCAGAAGCATCCCGAGGCAAAATAAGCCTTAGAAAAGGTTTCTTTAGGGCTTTCAACAAATTTCATTGATAGTGAGTTTACACAATGCCGGGTATTTTTAGGGGTAAATCCCTCTCCTTTAAATACATGACCTAAATGTCCTTTACATCGAGCACATACAATTTCCGTACGCATACCATCTGCATCCGGAATTCGATTTACAGCTCCTGCTATTTCTTCATCGAATGATGGCCAGCCACAATTTGAATTAAACTTACTTTCTGATTTATAAAGAGGAGCATCGCACTGCTTACATATATAGATTCCTTGTGCAGTATTATGTAATAAAGTTCCACTTCCCGGATACTCAGTTCCTTTGTGTTTAATTATATTTTCCTCTTCAGGAGTTAACTCATTAAGTTTTAATTTGTCCATATCTATTTTTGAAATTTTAGTTATTATATTGACTAATGAATCATTTAAACTCTTTTATTACAAGTAATGTTCTATTCAAAGATTAAACATTGTACCTATTAATTGAAATAGTTGTCTTTTTTTGTTAAAGTAAAGAAAAAACTCCTATCTTTCACTTGAACTAATATTAAATTTTGAATGATATGGAAGATATGGAACACAGACTGGAGAATAAATCAGTTGTAAGTCTAGGAGATTGGTTAATTACAATGTTGATTATGCTTATTCCTTTTGTAAACTTTATTATGCTGTTTGTATGGGCTTTTAGTAGTAGTACACCAGTAAGTAAAGCTAATTGGGCAAAAGCTTCATTAGTTTTTATGCTTATTGGTTTTGTTCTTCTACTGTTATTTTGGGGTTCAATAGCTGCCATGGTTGTTGGAGCATCATTATAACAAAGTTTATAGCTACAATAAAAAGGCTGAAGATGTATATTTCTTTGGCTTTTTTATTGCCATTAAAATTGAATATCAAAGTAGATAAATTTTGTATATAAAGACAACTTTAATTTTTTTATTAGTAGATAAATTAGAGTATCTAAATTGCAGCAGAAAGAGAGTTTGTTTTGTTAGAAATAGTTCGAGTTTCACTATCTAAACTATTTAAAATAAAGAAGGAGCAACGCTTTGCTCCAATCTTGTTAACCTTAAATCTAATACTATGAAAAACACAGTACAAATATAAGTGTATATTGACACTTATGCAAATGTTGATTGGGAATAAAGCTTCCCTCTAACTTTATTTAAGTATTTAAAGTAAATACGTTAAAGTTTTAACAAAAAAAAGAGCAAAGTTGTTGTATTTCTTTGCTCTTCAATGTAATAGATGAAATTCTCATCAATATTTTTTCATGTAATCAATCCATTCTGTATAAGCTTGGACGTATTTTTTTAGAAAAGAGATAGTTCCTTCATTAGCAATAACATCATCTTCAATTGCATTTACTATATTGCCTAAATAGCATTCGGGCTGTTGCATGGTTGGAACATTTAACACAGTGAGTACTTGTCTTAAATGATGGTTCACACCAAAACCACCAATAGGTCCGGGAGAAACACTGATAATACCTGCTGGTTTTTTACCCCAAATGGCCTTTCCTGCAGGTCTGGAACCAATATCTAATGCATTTTTTAATATTGTTGGAATAGATCGATTATGTTCCGGAGTTATAAAAAGTAATGCATCCATTGATTCAATCTCTTTTTTAAACTCTATGTATTCTTTAGGATAATCAGCATCGTAATCTTGATTGTACAATGGTAGATGGTCGATTTTTATTATATGAGTTTCATATTTATCAGGTATAAAGTCCAAAACGCAATTGGAAACACATTTTGTAAATGCTCCTGTTCTATTACTTCCTAGTAAAACTCCTACTTTCATTTTTCCCATAAAATTAAATTTAAGTCAGTATTATGTGTCTTTATTATTAAAACATTTAGTATCAGTATATGACACAACAAGTTTATAACGATTCTTTGTAAAACAGAGAACCGTTCCATAAATATAGGAATAAATGAGGATAATAAGAATAGAAAACTATTTAAAATAAAGAAGGAGCAACGCTTTGCTCCAATCTTGTTAACCTTAAATCTAATACTATGAAAAACACAGTACAAATATAAGTGTACATTGACACTTATGCAAGAGTTTAATATAAAAAGAGTCG
>CAZOVL010000061.1:0-16382 GCA_964583185.1 uncultured Bacteroides sp.
AAAGGTCTGTTTTCAACCGGTCCTACTGATTTTTTCCAATCATAGCGTGTATCAATGTCAGTACCTTCAACAATACATCCACCGGGGAAACGGAACACTCCGGGTTTTAAATCGGCTAATGCTTGAGCAATATCTTTTCTTAACCCATTTTCATGGCCTTTCCAAGTATCTACTGGAAATAGAGAGATGTGTTCCAAATCAATAGGTCCTCTTGATGTTAGAAAAATACGCAGAATGGCTTTAGCGTCTGTTCTTGATGGACGCAGCGTAATTTCATACTTTTTCCAATCTTTGGAGTCAATAATTAATTCTTGAGAAACAAAAGAGTGGTGTTCATTTGGGTTATTTGTTTGTACTAACTCAACTCTTATTTTTTCTTGTTTACTATTTTGTGGCAGACGTGCCCAAACAGAAAACCGATAGTCTTTGTCTTTAAATACACCTACACCAAAAAAACCTTCATTCTCTAATCCTGTGTGTTTATGGTCGTGTCCTGAATAGGCTAATCGCACATAATGAGGATTATTTTCAAAAGGTCCGTCGTTTTGCACTGATACATTACCAAAAGTTTTCCATCCTAACAGGTTTTGTGGAAACTCAAACGATCTGTTTTTTATGAGCTCACCATAGAGACCTCCATCTGCAGCATAATTAATATCTTCAAAAAAGAGACCATACATTGTAGGTTGTATTGTAGCTCCTTTTTTCTTAAGGTTAATTTCAAATACGTTACTTTGGGCAATCAATAGCGTCGCCGTGACACTTAAAATAAATAGCGATAAGAGTTTTTTCATGACAAATAAAATTTGAGGGTTAATTATAATTACTTTATTCTTTTGCCCCAGATAGATCGACCTTGATTATCTAATCCGGTAAAAAGAATGGTTTCTTTTTGATTTTCCCAGTCTTGACCAGCAAAGACTATTATATTATGAATTGATTCTTCCTTAAAGTGTAAATCTAACACTTGTTTTTCAGAATTAAAAGACCATTCTCCTTTATTTTTAATAATATTCTTACAAAAAGAGTATTTTGATGAAATATTCCACTCAGAATTAAATAAAGAACCTTCTCCAGGCAAAACTTGTCCAACCTCTAAGCCACGAAGAAATTCAGGTTCTCGAATGCGTATAATTTCCCATTCTCCATCAATGTCCTCACTCTTGAATTTAATGGGGTTAGTACCTGCATAACGTTCAGGAGAAACTACAGGCCAACCATCTTCTGTAAAAAAGACTTGTCGTACGTGTAAAACCATTTGATGGTTATCCGGAGATAATCTCCCTTGGTGAATCATAAAAAACTCTTCATCGTTGTTTTTAATAATGCCACAATGTCCAACTCCTGCCCATCCCTGATGATTACTGAATTTATAGGGAGCAGTAATTATGGGATAATTGTTCGTTGTGTCTTTTATGTTTTCTCCAAAGAAGTCATAAAAAGGACCTTCAGCTGCATCAGCTTTTGCTACTCTTATATTATAGGTGGTCATTAACGGGTCGTAAGAGGTAAATAAATAATAGGCATTTAGTTTTTTGTTGTAAATGATCTCCGGAGCTTCTAAATTATCTACTTTATAGTTGGCTCTTCTAGCAATTAAATGCCCTTGATCATCCATTTTTTTAGTAAGTCCTGTTTCTGGGTCTAATTCTACACAATACAGACCTCCAAAATAAGAACCATAATGCATCCACATCCGGTTATTATTATCTGTAATGATACTGGGGTCAATTGCATTCATTAATGATGACCGGTTTGTTTTTACAACAGCTCCTTTGTTTATCCAAGGACCTTCAAGTGAGGAGGATTCAGCTAACCCTATATAAGAGGTGTTCTTTCCAAAGGCAGAAACTGAATAATATAGTCTAAATTGATTGTTTGTTTTTACTACGTATGGAGCCCAAATGTTTGTGGCACCTCTTTTATTATTATTTGAGTGAACCCATTCTATGGCTTCTTGTGGGATTTCAGAGAAAGCCCAGCCTACAAATTCCCAGTTAACTAAATCTTTTGTTCTCCTAATTTGTATGTGTCCTTCGGGAACATTGTGTTTCTTTGATTCTCTAGGGTGATGTGCATAAATTGCATCAGTTGAAAAGATATAAAAATATTCACCCTCTTTTAACCCTGCCGGATCGTGAACATTATAAGTTCCCCATTCTTTGTAGTGTTGAATATTACTGATTTTAGAATAATCGTCCGACCATGGATTGGGGGTATCACTAGGAGAAAAGCTAGGTTGATTACACGAGTTTAGTATCAGAATTGTAAGAGTTAATGCGAAGAGGTTCTTTTTCATAATGTTTTATTTTTTGCTATGTGGCTAACACTTTTATGTTTTTTATTGATATCTCTATTCAAACTTGTTATATTTATCGCCGAATATATACAACCTTTTCTTTTAAATAATCAATTAATAATTAATTTTCATTATATGTTTTGTAACATATGATGTCTGTTATACGTTTTGATCCTTAAGTGTTATATTTACACTTAATAAAAAATACATCTAAAAAATATATTTATGAGGAAGCACATCTATTTCTGTACATTATTGGTTTTACTTTTATCTGCTTGTAATACCAATACAAAAAGTCAACTAACTAAATCAGGATTAAATCCGGAGAAGTTTGACAGTATTGTTGATGGAAAACAAACAGGGCTGTTTACAATTACGAATAATAGTGGTCTAGAGGTTTGTTTTACCAATTATGGGGCTCGTATATTATCTATTCTTGTTCCGGATAAAAATGGAGATATGCAAGACATAGTCTTAAATTACGATAACATTAAAAGCTTAACTACAGAAGCTAGTGACTATGGTGCATCTATTGGGCGTTATGCGAATAGAATTAAGAATGGAATTCTTGTTGTAGATGGTGATACCATACAGTTGCCTCAAAATAATTTTGGACACTGCTTGCACGGAGGTATAAAAGGTTGGCAATATCAAGTATATGATGTTGTAAATAGAACCGCAAATAGTGTTACTTTTTCCTACTTATCAGTAGATGGAGAAGAAAACTTCCCGGGAAATATTGAAGCGTTTGTTACTTATACATTGAATGATGATAATGCTCTTCATATTGATTATGAGGCAACTACTGATAAAAAAACAGTAGTAAATATGACCAATCATTCTTATTTTAATTTAACAGGAAATCCGTTAACACCTATTACTGAGCATTTTCTTTATGTAAATGCTGATAACTATACACCAATAGATGAAACAGTTATTACTACAGGTGAAATTCTTTCTCTGAAAGACACTCCTTTGGATTTTACAACAGAAAGAGAAATAGGTGGTCGAATTGATGAATATGAGTTTGATCAACTTCAATTTGCAGATGGAATTGATCATAACTTTGTTTTAAATACTCAAGGAGAGATTACCCAATTAGCTGCTAGAATTTATTCGGAAATAACAGGTATTGGAGTAGAGGTTTATACAAATGAACCAGGAATTCAAGTTTACACCGGGAACTTTATGGATGGTTCTGCCATTGGAAAAAATGGAAAACCTTATAATAAAAGAACCGGAGTTTGTTTAGAAACTCAGCACTATCCTGATAGCCCCAATAAACCCGATTGGCCATCAGTTTATCTGAATCCAGGCGAAACGTATAGAAGTAAATGTGTATACAAGTTTACATTGACAAAATAAAATAAATAAACAAAACTAAAATTTATTATCGTGGAATTATTTAGCACATTAGATTGGATTGTAATAGGTGTTTTTGCACTCCTATTAATAGGGATTATAGTTTGGGTAATGAAGCAGAAGCAAAACAACTCTGCAGATTATTTCTTAGGTGGACGTGATGCCACTTGGATAGCTATTGGAGCATCTATTTTTGCTTCAAATATAGGTTCAGAACACTTAATTGGTTTAGCTGGCGCCGGAGCATCTAGTGGAATGGCTATGGCACATTGGGAAATTCAAGGATGGATGATTCTTATTTTAGGTTGGGTTTTTGTGCCTTTCTATAGTCGCAGTATGGTATATACTATGCCGGAGTTTTTAGAGAGAAGGTATAATTCACAATCAAGAACTATTCTTTCCGGAATCTCTTTAATTAGTTATGTATTAACCAAAGTTGCTGTGACTGTTTATGCCGGAGGTTTGGTGTTTCAACAAGTTTTTGGCATTGATACCTTATGGGGTATTGACTTCTTTTGGATAGCTGCCATTGGATTGGTACTGATTACAGCTGTATATACTATTGTGGGAGGTATGAAGTCTGTTTTATACACTTCTGTTTTACAAACTCCCATTCTATTATTAGGATCGCTCATCATTTTAGCCTTAGGACTAAAAGAGCTTGGTGGTTGGGATGAAATGATGAAGATTTGTAGTGCAGTTACTGTTAACGACTATGGTGATTCAATGACTAATCTAATCCGTAGTAATAGTGATGCAAACTTCCCTTGGTTGGGTGCATTAATTGGCTCTTCAATCATTGGTTTCTGGTATTGGTGTACTGACCAATACATTGTTCAGCGTGTACTTTCAGGGAAAAACGAAACCCAATCCCGTAGAGGTACTATTTTTGGTGCTTATTTGAAATTATTACCTGTCTTTTTATTCTTAATTCCCGGAATGATTGCTTTTGCATTACATCAAAAAGGGGTTATGGATGGGGGAGCAGGATTTCTACCTTTCTTAGATAATGGAGTACTCAATTCCGATGCTGCCTTCCCAACATTAGTAGCTAAATTGTTACCTGCTGGAGTAAAAGGATTGGTAGTATGTGGAATCTTGGCTGCTTTAATGAGCTCATTAGCCTCATTGTTTAATTCTTCAGCTATGTTATTTACAATAGACTTTTACAAACGTTTTCGTCCTAAAACAACAGAGAAATCATTGGTTCGTATTGGACAAATAGCTACAGTTGTAATTGTTATTTTAGGAATATTGTGGATACCCATAATGCGTAGTATTGGTGATGTATTGTATGAATACTTGCAAGATGTTCAATCGGTATTAGCTCCTGGTATTGCTGCTGCTTTCTTGTTGGGAATTACTTGGAAAAGAACTTCAGCACAAGGAGGTATGTGGGGATTAATTTCCGGTATTGTTATTGGATTAACACGTTTAAGTGCAAGAGTTTATTATAGTAACGTAACAGATGCTAGTGATTCCTTATTTAAATATGTATTCTACGATATCAACTGGCTATTCTTCTGTGGATGGATGCTTTTATTCTGTATCATAGTTGTAATATTAGTTAGTTTGGCAACACCTGCTCCTTCTGCAGAGAAAATTCAGGGCTTGGTGTTTGGTACGTCTACAGCTGAAGAAAAAGCTGCATCAAGAGCTAGCTGGAATAAATGGGATGTTATTCATTCAGTTATAATTATAAGTATCACATTAGCGTTTTATATTTATTTCTGGTAGTACATTAAAATAATAATATATGAGTAATTTTTATTCACATCATGATAAGTTCCATATTGGACTAGACTGTGTGATATTTGGATTTCACAATAACGAATTACATTTACTTTTACTAAAGAGGAACTTTGAACCAGCTAAAGGCCAATGGTCTTTAATGGGAGGGTTCCTAAATAAAGAGGAAAGCACAGATGAAGGGGCACGTAGAGTGCTGCAGGAGTTAACAGGATTGACTAATGTTTTCATGGAACAAGTGGGTGCTTTTGGTAAGATAGATCGTGATCCCGGAGAGCGGGTAATTTCTGTAGCCTATTATGCTCTATTAAATATTAATGAGTATGATAGAAAGTTAGTGGAAGAGCATAATGCTTTTTGGGTTAAGATGAGCGAGCTTCCGCCACTAATTTTTGATCATTACGAGATGATTAAATTGGCTCGTAGACAAATGAGACGAAAAGCGGCTACTGCTCCCATTGGATTCAACTTATTACCTGAACTTTTTACGTTAACTCAATTGCAGACCCTTTATGAGGCTATTTATAACCAAGAAATGGATAAACGAAATTTTAGGAGAAAAGTAGCTAAAATGGATTTTATTGAGAAAACTGATAAAATTGATAAGGAAACTTCACGGAGAGGAGCTGCTCTCTATAAGTTTAATGATAAGGCTTATTTAGAAGACCCTAATTTTAATTTATAAATCATGTTAGAGCAATTAAAAGAAAAAGTATATAAAGCTAATTTAGCTTTGGTTCAGCATGGATTAGTGATTTTTACTTGGGGAAATGTTTCAGCCATAGATAGAGAGACTAATTTAGTTGTTATCAAACCTTCAGGAGTAGATTATGATAGTATGAAGGCAAGCGATATGGTGGTAGTGGATTTGGATGGTAATGTGATTGAAGGGGAATTAAAGCCTTCATCAGATACTCCTACTCATATTGCTTTATATAGAGCCTTTCCGGAAATAGGAGGGGTAGTACATACTCACTCCACCTATGCAACTGCATGGGCACAAGCAGGATTGGATATTCCTAACATTGGAACTACACATGCTGATTATTTTTATAAAGACATTCCTTGTACAAATGATATGACTCAACAAGAGGTAGAAACTCATTATGAGTTGGAAACAGGTAATGTAATTGTAAAACGCTTCCAAGGAATGAATCCCATGCATACTCCGGGAGTCTTAGTGAAAAACCATGGTCCTTTTTCTTGGGGAAAAGATGCTGATGAAGCAGTATATAATGCTGTGGTAATGGAAGAGGTGGCTAAAATGGCAAGTATTTCATTGAATCTCAATCCACAATTAAAGATGAATTCACTGTTAATTGAAAAGCATTTTAGCAGGAAACATGGACCGAATGCATATTATGGTCAAGAGAAAAAATAATTTTTATAAAACAATTTAAAAGCAAAACAATATGATATTTAAAGATTTTGAAGTTTGGTTTGTTACGGGTGCTCAATTATTATATGGTGGAGATGCTGTAAAAGCAGTAGATGCACATAGTACTCAAATAGTAGAAGGATTAAATAATTCGGGTAAACTACCGATCAAAGTTGTATATAAAGGAACGGTTAATTCCTCAAAAGAAGTATTGCATACTTTGAAAAGTGCAAACAATGATGACAAATGTGTGGGTATTATTACTTGGATGCATACTTTCTCTCCTGCTAAAATGTGGATTCATGGCTTGCAAGAATTAAGAAAACCATTACTCCATTTACACACACAATTCAACAAGGAAATTCCATGGGATACAATGGATATGGATTTTATGAATCTTAATCAAAGTGCTCATGGAGACAGAGAGTTTGGACACATAGTTACACGTATGCGTAAAAACAGAAAAGTAGTTGTTGGTCATTGGGAAGATGAAAACACTCAAGGTAAGATTGCTGTTTGGATGCGTGTAGCTGCTGCTTGGGCTGATGCACAAGATATGTTGATTATTCGTTTTGGTGATCAAATGAACAATGTGGCTGTTACCGATGGAGATAAAGTAGAAGCGGAGATGCGTCTAGGTTATCACGTAGATTACTACCCAATAGCTGATTTGGTTAAAGTGCAAAATCAAGTTACTGATGCAGAAATAAACAGTCTGGTTAAAGTTTATGAATCTGAATATGATTTTGCCGATAACTGCAAAGAAGGAGGTAAAGATAGAAAACAAGTAATTGAGGCTGCACGTATAGAAATTGCACTTCGTCGCTTCTTGGAAGAGAAAGGTGCAAAGGCATTCACTACAAACTTTGATGATCTGGAAGGTATTGATCAATTACCGGGATTAGCTAGTCAGAGATTAATGGTTGATGGATACGGATTTGGTGCTGAAGGTGACTGGAAAACAGCGGCACTTTATCGTAGCATGTGGTTTATGGGACAAGGGTTTAAGAAAGGTTGTTCTTTCTTGGAAGATTACACCTTGAATTTCGATGGAAGCAATAGTACCATTCTTCAAGCACATATGTTAGAGGTATGTCCATTAATTTCAGAGCATAAACCCAAATTAGAAGTTCATCCATTGGGTATTGGAGGTAAGAATGATCCTGCCCGCTTAGTGTTTACATCGAAAGAGGGCGAAGGTGTTGCTGCTACCATAGTAGATATGGGTAATCGCTTCCGACTAATTGTTAATAAGGTAGACTGTGTGAAGAGTAAAGAACTACCTAAATTACCTGTAGCTTCTGCTTTGTGGATTCCACAACCTAGTTTTGAAGTAGGTGCTGCTGCTTGGATTTTAGCTGGTGGTACACACCACACTAGTTTCTCTTACGACTTAACTGTTGAGTATTTGGAAGATTATGCAGAAATAGCAGATATTGAAATGGTTGTAATAGATAATGAAACAACTCTTGATTCTTTCAAGAAAGAGTTAAGAATGAATGAAGTATATTATTTATTAAATGGAGCATTGAAATAAATTTATTAATCTGTCCATCTGCATTTCTTTAGTGTATGATGGGCAGATACATTAAAAAAAGAGAGATGAAAGAGACTAAATATGTAATAGGTGTTGATTATGGAAGTGATTCTGCCAGAGCTTTAATTGTTAATGCTACTAATGGTGAGATATTGGCTACTTCTGTAAAAAACTATCCTCGATGGTCAGATAAAAAATACTGTAATCCTCAAATCAATCAATATCGTCAACATCCTTTAGATTATATTGAAGTTTTAGAAGCAACAGTAACCGGTGCTTTGGCACAATGCTCGGAAAATGTAGCAGAGAATGTTGTTGGTATTGCTTTTGATACCACAGGAAGTACTCCATCTTTTACGGATGAATTTGGAACACCATTAGCTCTATTGCCTGAGTTTAAGGAAAATCCTAATGCAATGTTTATCCTGTGGAAAGATCACACTGCAACAAAAGAAGCTGATGAAATTAATGAATTAGCTGAAAAGTGGGATATTAATTACACTGATTATGTTGGTGGAATTTATTCTTCTGAATGGTTTTGGGCTAAGGCTTTGCATATTCTAAGAAATGATGAGGTGGTTCGGGAAAAAGCTTATTCATTGGTTGAACTATGTGAATGGTTACCTGCTTTAATTACCGGAGTAAATAAAAGTAGTGACATTGTTCGAAGCCGTTGTGCTGCAGGACATAAAGCTATGTGGCATGAGAAATGGGGAGGATTACCCGCTGAAGACTTTCTTGTTGCATTAGATCCTTTATTTAAAGGATTTAGAGATCGTTTATTTACTGACACAGAAACAGCCGATAAGTCGGTTGGAACATTGAGTGATGATTGGGCTAAACGCTTAGGGCTTTCTAAAAATGTAGTTGTTGCCGGAGGGGCATTTGACTGCCATATGGGAGCTGTAGGAGCAGGAATTACGCCTCACACCTTTGTTCGCGTGATTGGAACATCAACTTGTGATATTATGGTTGCAGAGTATGATGAAATCAAGGATAAATTAATTAGAGGTATTTGTGGTCAGGTAGATGGATCGGTTATTCCTGGAATGGTAGGACTTGAAGCAGGACAATCCGGATTTGGAGACATTTATGCTTGGTTTAAACGAGTATTAGAGTTTCCTCTACAGAACATTCTAAGTAAATCGACTTTAATAGATGAAGAAACCAAAGCAAAATTAATTGCTGAAACTTCAGATCAAATATTAAATACATTAACTGAAGAAGCAGAAAAAATCCCAGTAGAAGAAAGTACTATTCTAGCCATTGATTGGATGAATGGCAGACGTACACCCGATGCAAATCAATTATTACAAGGAACTATTACCGGATTAACTTTGGGTAGTTCTGCTCCACGTATTTTCCGAGCTATTGTTGAAGGTACTGCATTTGGATCAAAGGCTATAGTAGATCGTTTTATAAGAGAAGGAGTAGCTATACACGATGTGATTGGTATTGGTGGAATAGCACTTAAATCACCTTTTGTTATGCAAACACTAAGTGATGTACTTGATATGCCTATTAAAGTGTGTAAAACCGATCAGGCAGTTGCTCTAGGTGCTTCTATGTTTGCTGCTACTGCTGCAGGTTTATATCTGAATGTAGAAGCTGCATCCAAAGCTATGCAGCCAGGATTTGCACACGTATATCAACCCAATAAAGATAATGTAAAAAAATATCAGGAAATCTATAAAAACTACTGCAAACTAGGTGAGTTTACAGAAAAAGAGTTTTATAGTTAATTTGTTTTTATTTAACTAAGCATAGAGAATACTTATTCTCTATGCTTAATTTTTTTTGCACCTTTAATAAAAGTATAATGAAAAAACTCTTATTCCTTTCGTTTATTCTTTTCTGTCATTCCTTCTCTAGCATACATTCTCAAGTAAAAAATAAAGTAGATCTATTTCCTCTTAAAGATGTTCGGTTAACAGCATCTGCTTTCTATGAAGCTCAACAAAGAGACTTAGAATATATATTAGCAATGGATTGTGATCGTTTATTGTCTCCATTTCTTAGAGAAGCAGGACTTGAAGTCAAAGCTCCTAGTTATACAAACTGGGAAAACACAGGATTAGATGGCCACATTGGCGGTCATTATATCTCTGCATTAGCTAAGATGTATGCATCTACAGAAAATGAAGAGATATTCAATCGGTTAAACTATATGCTATCTGAACTAAAACGTTGTCAGGATTATGTTGGTACTGGTTTTATTGGGGGTACACCTAACAGTTTAACTGTATGGGCCGAAATAAAAAGAGGAGATATTAGAGCCGGAGGTTTCAGCTTGAATGATAAATGGGTTCCTCTCTATAATATTCATAAAACTTATGCCGGTCTTAGAGATGCATATATTCACGCTGATAGTGAATTAGCTTTAGATATGTTAGTTAAATTAACAGACTGGATGATAGATATTACATCTAATCTAACTGATGAACAGATGCAAGATATGCTTCGTAGTGAACATGGTGGATTAAATGAAGTCTTTGCCGATGTTGCGGCACTTACAGGAAAGGACAAATATTTAGAGTTGGCTCATCGTTTTTCCCATCAGGTAATATTAAATCCTTTACTTCAAAAAGAAGATAAACTAACAGGGATGCATGCCAACACTCAAATCCCCAAAGTTATTGGTTATAAGCGTATAGCTGATTTAGAAAACAATAAAGCCTGGGATGATGCTTCTTGGTTCTTTTGGAATACGGTGGTTCATAATCGTACTATAAGTATTGGAGGGAATAGTGTGCGTGAGCATTTTCATCCTTCTGATAATTTCTCATCTATGGTAGATGACAAAGAAGGACCGGAAACTTGTAATACTTACAATATGCTAAGACTCTCGGAAATGCTTTATAAAACCTCACTGAAAACTGAGTTAGTTGATTATTATGAGAGAGCTCTCTATAATCATATCTTATCTACTATAGAGCCTAATAATGGAGGGTTTGTCTATTTCACTTCTATGCGTCCCGGGCATTATAGAGTCTATTCTCAACCTGAAACAAGTTTTTGGTGCTGTGTGGGTTCCGGACTTGAAAATCATGCGCAATATGGTGAGTTTATTTATGCTCATTCAGAGAATGATTTATATGTAAATCTATTTATTCCTTCTTCTTTAAATTGGAAAGAAAAAGGAGTGCAAATAGTGCAAGAAACAAAGTTTCCAGAAAGCAATAACATGAATATTAGAATAGAAAAATCTAATTCTAAATCTTTTCCTATTCATTTGAGAAGCCCCTCCTGGACTTCTCCGAATGAAATTAAAGTATCTGTTAATGGTAAAGAAATGCCTATAAGTTCTCATAAAGAGGGTTATATTACTTTAAATAGAATATGGAAAAAAGGAGATGTTATCTCTTACACTTTACCCATGAGCTTAACCATTGATCAGCTACCTGATGAAAGTGATTACTATGCTTTTAGATATGGACCTATTGTATTGGCTTCTAAAGTGAATTCAGATGATCTAAAAGGGCTATATGCTGATGATTCTAGAATGGGACATATTGCTAATGGAAAATTAATGCCTTTGGATCAAACACCAACATTAATTGGTAACCCTCAAGAATTTACTCATTATGTAAAGCGATCTTCCACTAAACCCCTTAGTTTTATATTTGATGGGGTAACAGAACCTTCTTTTACTCGCCTTGAGCTAATTCCCTTTTATCAATTACATAATGCCCGTTATGTAGTCTATTTTAGACAAATTGAATCAGTTGAAAAACTGGAAGAATTACGTGTTGAGGAAAAGAAAAAATTAGAACTGGAGAAACAAACAGAAGATGTAATTTATATTGGAGAACAACAACCTGAATCAGATCACAACATAGAGTATAAAGATTCTGACGTTTCCACCTATAAAGATGTGCGTTTCAGAGTAGCTAAAGGATGGTTTAGTTACAATATGATGGTAAAAGAAAGAGCAAATAAACTGCGACTTACTGTGAAACAAGGGGAGGAGAATGCTACAATTATATCTGTAGCAAACACACCTTTACATAAAGAACCTCAAGTGAAACAAAGTGCAGATGGTTTCTCAATTTTAGAGTATGAGTTAAATAATGTACTACCTGAAGGTACGTATAAAGTCCATTTTGCTCCTAAAGTGAAGAATACTTCAACTGCTTCTATTTTTGAAGTTCGATTAATAAACGATTTAAATAAATAGTAATGAATTTGAGAATGTTAAGTATTGTTTGGGGAACATTATTGTCTTGTTCTTTATTTGCACAACAAGTAACAAGTCCAGATGGAATGTTACAAGTAAAGCTTAATTCCTCTGATAATGGTTCTTTAAGTTATGAAGTGCATTATAAAAATCAGGAAGTTCTTGAGAAATCTCCTTTGGGATTAAATGCAAATATTGGAAATTTTAGTTCCGAATTAACTTTTTTAACCGCTGAAACTAAAAGTATTAATGAAACTTACAGTTTGTCTCACGCTAAAACTAGCCGAGTAAATTACAAGGCAAATGAATTAATCTCAACTTATCTAAATAGTAATAAAGACACATTAAAGGTTGTTTTTAAAGTAGCAAATAATGATATTTCATTGGCTTATAGAATAAGTTCGCCTAATAAGTCTCGTTTAACTGTTTTTGAGGAAAAAACAGGGTTTAAGTTCCATCCGGATACTAAGACTTTTATTACACCCCAAATTCAGGGTAGTCAGGGTTGGATGGCAACGAAGCCTAGTTACGAAGAAGAATATACCTACGAAGAACCGGTAGGTACTCCTTCAAAGTATGGTTTAGGTTATACTTTTCCCGGTCTTTTTAAGTTGAAAAATGACTTTTGGGTTCTGCTTTCAGAAACAGGAGTAAATAGCCAATATGTAGGAACACGATTGGGAGAAGCAACTTCTGAAGGGTTATATTCCATAGCATTTCCTGATGAATCGGAAAATGCAGGGATAGGATCAACCTTTGCAACAACCTCTTTACCATTTCAATCTTCTTGGAAAACAATAACTGTAGGGGACAATTTGGCACCTATAGTAGAAACCACATCGGCTTATGATGTGGTGAAGTCTGAATACTCTCCTTCACAGCATTATGTTCCCGGAAGAACAACATGGAGTTGGATATTATGGCAAGATGGAAGTTGTAATTATAAAGATCAGCAAATATTTATAGATTTAGCTGCTGATTTAAATTTTGAGTATATTTTAATTGATGCATTATGGGATAAACAAATTGGTTATGAGCATATGCCTTCATTAATTAAATATGCACAAAACAAAGGGGTAGATGTAATTCTTTGGTATAATTCCAATGGAGCATGGAACGATGCACCTCAAGGACCTAAAAACAGAATGAGTACTAGTCCAGCCAGACAAAAAGAGATGGAATGGATGAAAACTTTGGGTGTAAAAGGTATCAAAGTAGATTTCTTTGGAGGAGATAAACAAGAAACTATGCGTCTGTACGAAGACATCTTAACAGACGCTAATCGTTATGGTATTTTTGTGAATTTTCATGGCACAACTTTACCTAGAGGATGGGAACGTATGTATCCTAACCATATGACAAGTGAGGCTGCTTTAGTTTCTGAGAACCTGGTGTTTAACCAATACGATGCAGATCAAGAGGCATATAGAAGCACTCTGTATCCTTTCATTAGAAATGCAGTTTCTGCTATGGATTTTGGACCTGTTTTCTTCAATGCCCGATTCTCAAAAACAAATGAATCCGGAACTATCCGGAAAACAACCGATGCCTTTCAGTTAGCCACATCTGTTTTATATCAATCTCCCATACAGCACTTTGGAGTTACCCCTAATAATTTAGTGGAACAGCCGGATTATATTTTGAATTTTATGAGAACCGTTCCTACTATATGGGATGAAACTCAATTTATTGATGGTTATCCGGGAAAATACTGTGTAATAGCCAGACGTTTAGCAGATAAATGGTATGTGGTTGCTGTAAATGGAACTAAAGAAAAGATGGATATATCTATTTCCTTTGATGAGTTAAAAGGGAAAACTGTATCTATGATATTTGATAAGAAAGATAGAACCGCAGGTTACAAGGAGATTAAAATTAAACAAAAGTTGACTTTAACCCTGGAGCCTGAAGGAGGTTCCGTAATATATACCCAATAAACACTTTAATTATTAAAAAAATGAGAAAAATTTTATTGAGCTTATCTTTAGTGTTATCTCTTTCAATTTATGCACAAGACAAGGTAACAATTCAAGTTAAATCTACTGAGGGGAAGAACACTATTCCCAGAGAAATTTATGGTCAGTTTGCTGAGCATTTAGGAACCTGTATTTATGGAGGAGTTTGGGTAGGAGAGGATTCTCCAATACCAAACACAAATGGATACAGAAATGATGTATTGAAGGCCTTGAAAGACTTAAAAGTTCCAATTGTACGTTGGCCGGGAGGATGTTTTGCTGATGAATATCATTGGAAAGATGGAATTGGGCCAAAAACTGAGCGTCCTAAAATGATTAACACACATTGGGGAGGTACCATTGAAGACAATAGTTTTGGTACGCATGAGTTTTTGAACTTTTGTGAGTTAATAGGTGCCGAACCTTATGTAAACGGTAATGTGGGTAGTGGTACTATTGAGGAGATGGAACAATGGGTAGAGTATATGACCTCTAATGAAGACACTCCTATGGCAAATCTTAGACGTGAAAATGGAAGAGATAAAGCCTGGAAGGTGAAATACTTTGGCGTAGGAAACGAAAGCTGGGGTTGTGGTGGAAATATGAGACCTGAATATTACTCTGATTTATATCGTCGTTTTGCTACTTATTGTCGCAACTACAGTGGTAATGAATTGTATAAAATTGCTTGTGGTGCAAGTGATTATGATTACGATTGGACCAAAGTGTTGATGGAGAATGTAGGTGGTCGTATGCATGGATTATCTTTACATTACTATACAGTATTAGGCTGGAGTGGTAGTAAAGGTTCTGCTACAAAATTTGATGCAGATGATTATTATTGGACTTTAGGAAAATGTCGTGAAATAGAAGATGTACTTGTAAAACACATTGATATAATGGATAAGTATGATCCTAAAAAGAGAGTAGGATTAATTGTTGATGAATGGGGAACTTGGTGGGATGAAGAGCCAGGAACAATTTCCGGACATTTAAATCAACAAAATACTTTAAGAGATGCTTTTGTTGCTTCTTTATCTTTTGATATTTTTCATAAATACACCGATAGAATCCAAATGACAAACATAGCTCAAATGGTAAACGTGTTACAATCAATGATTTTGACAAAAGATGAAAAAATGACATTAACACCTACATACCACGTATTTAGAATGTATAATGTTCATCAAGACGCAACCTATCTTCCTATAGAATTAAATTCTAAAACAATGGATGTAAGAGACAATCGTACCATTCCGTTGTTAAGTGCAACTGCTTCAAAAAACAAAGAGGGAGTAATTCACATTTCTCTGTCAAATGTTCATTTAACTGAAGCACAAGAGGTAGTAATAGCTATCGATGAATTAAAGAAAGGTAATGTAACCGGAGAAATTCTTGTATCAAACTCAATTGATGATCATAACACGTTTGATAATCCTAACAAGGTGGCTCCAAAGGAATTTAAAGGAGCAAAGTTTTCTAAAGGAAACCTTGTTGTAAAGTTACCCGCTAAATCAATTGTTACATTAGCTATTAATTAAATTAGGTATAATCTTTTTATTCTCCCTAATATTTAATACTTTATCAAGGTAAATATTTAGGGAGAATTTTCATTAATAAAATTAACCTTTTAATTTTTTAGTAATCTAGAAATTATAAATTTATATTTGTGTAAATATTAAAAATCAAAGAATTATGAATAAAGAAATAATGAATAAGGCTGCAGATAACATTCGTATATTAGCAGCATCAATGGTTGAAAAAGCTAACTCTGGGCATCCGGGAGGTGCTATGGGAGGTGCTGATTTTATTAATGTATTGTATTCACAGTTTTTAGTATATGATCCGGAAAATCCACAATGGGAAGGTAGAGATCGTTTTTTCTTAGATCCGGGACATATGTCTACAATGCTTTATTCAGCTTT
>CAZOVL010000062.1:0-16040 GCA_964583185.1 uncultured Bacteroides sp.
CAATACCTATAGAGGATTTATCCACTGATCCAACCTTACAAATTATGGAATAAGGCTCAAAGCCATTTTTACGCAAAATACGAGCAAAGATACGGGCCTCATTCATTAGTCCAATGCAATTGGCAATACCAATTTTCTTTGCATTTATTTTACGTGCAAACTCCATAATTTCCTCCACACGGGTCAGACGTCCATACCCCTCATATTCCACTTCAGCACTAGCGGTCATTATATTATGATTGTTATCTTCATCATAACGTTCCAAAGCCCAATCCAAATCTTCTTTGTCTAAATTTGTTGTAGGACAGAATTCCGGATATGTACGAACTTTAAATTTACAGTTCTGAGTTCCACAATCCACACAAGTTAATTCTTTCCGTTTTTCTTGCATCCTTCTATTTAGCTTTATTCATTAAGTACATAAAGGTAGAACTTTTTTACAGATAAAGAGCTGTTTTGAATTATTCAACATAGCCTTTACTTTTCAATCCACCCACTTCAGAAACAATAATAGTTGGGTACTTATCAAAATTTTAGAGAATTAGGAAGTATTGGCATAGCTCCCGATTGAGTACAAACATACGCTGCGATGTCAGTAGCTATGCGATGAGCCTCATCCAAAGAATACCCTTTCAAAACAGCTGCAAAAAGTGAAGCAGTAAAAGAATCCCCTGCTCCCACCGTATCAACTACATCAACTTTGGGGGTTTCTCTAAATAAATTCTTTTCAGTAGTAAAAAGCCAACTACCTTCCCCACCACAAGTTAAGATTATTAATTTCCACCCGTAAAGAGAGAGTAATTTTCGGCATCTCTCCTTAATGTTACCCTCAACATGATATATTTCACTAATAACCACCAACTCTTCTTCGTTCAGTTTCAACACGTTACATCGACTAAAAGACTCATCTAAGACTTCTTTAGAGTAGAAATGCTGTCTTAAATTAATATCAAAAATCCGATAGGTGTCTTTTTCCATATCATCCAAAAAGCATAAAAGGGTATTCCTGGTAACTTCAGAACGTTGAGATAACGAACCAAAAGAGACACAACTGGTAGAATGTGCTAACTTTTTCAGATCAGAAGTATATTGAATATTATCCCATGCCACATTTTCTGTAATTATGTATTGAGGTATTCCCTGTTTATCAACTTCCACATTAACCGTACCTGTGGGGTAGCCTGTTTTTTCTAAATGATAGATAATATTTTTACTTTCAAAATTCTCAATAATTTCATGCCCTAATTGATCATCACCGATAGCACTAACTACCACACTATCTAACCCTAACTGAGCCATGTGATAAGCAAAATTTGCCGGAGCACCGCCTAACTTTTTACCTTCCGGAAAGATGTCCCATAAAACTTCCCCAATACCAACCACTTTCTGTCTCATAGCTTTTTCTTTTTAATTGTCAACTTTTTCTACCACAGGACAAAAAATCCCATTCATTGTAAATATAAACAACAAATAATTACAAACCTCTTTTTTGAATTGAAATACTTCATAAAATGTAGACCTTAGATTATCAAGAAAATATGAATTTCATCTTTATCTGTCAATGACAAGTAATTCGTTTTTATCATCTGATATTAAATTGATGAAGCGTTCATATTCTCGTATAACATCAACAATAATCTCGTTTTTAGTCATATATTGAATGTTATTTCCTTTTCGACCATCATTAAAATAGGTAATAGGGATATAAGCCTTCTCTACATCAATCTGAGGTGTATTATCGTCTTTAATTAAATATTCTGAGATGGATTGAGACTCAACAACTACTCCGTAACGAAAGTTACGAATTTTATCGTGTCGAATAAACAGCTCTAAAGATAAGGAGGTATTCCGCCCTTCAATAATTTCTGCATCAACATTATTCAAATCAAACTCCTCTTTAAGTTCTTTAAAAGCACTTTTCACAGTATGATTAATGAATGATTGAATCTCTTTTTTCTCCGAGAAGGTGAATATTCTATTCAACTTTTCTCTCCAACAGTACCCATCCCACGCAATGCTACCATAGGGTAATTTGGTATGATGAAACAAATGATCAATCTGTAATGCTCTCCATAAACAATAACAAAGCAACAACATTATTAAACCAAAGGGAAGAGCAGAAATTAAAGTCATTGTTTGTAGTGAAGATAAGCCACCAGAACGCAAAAGCGTTAATGACAAAATAATCAAGAGGATGCCCCAGAATACATTTTGCCATTTCGGAGTATTTCGTTTATCACCCGATGCAATACTATTCATAACCAGAATTCCAGAATCAGCAGAAGTAACAAAAAACACCGCAATCATCACTATGGCCAATATATTTAATATGGGAGTTAAAGGGAAATATTCAAAAAATTGAAATAATAAAGTATCTGTGCTTTCAGACATTTTACTTAATGTTCCATTACCTACAAACTTATCAATCCAAACAGCACTACTACCAAAAACAGTCATCCATAAAAAATTAAATAAAGAAGGAACAAGTAATACCGCTATAATAAACTCCCGAATGGTACGCCCTTTTGATATTCTGGCAATAAATAAACCAACAAATGGTGCCCAGGAAATCCACCAAGCCCAATACATAATGGTCCAACCGGAAAACCACTCCTGAGCCTCAGACTCATAAGCAAAAGTATTAAAAGTTAGATGAGTTAAGCTACTGATGTAATACCCTATCCCTTCGCTAAATGTACTTAAGATATAAATAGTAGGTCCCATAATCAGAACAAAAACCATTAGAATAAATGCCAGAGATAAATTCAACTCGCTTAACCTTTTCACTCCTTTATCCACTCCTGAGAGAGCAGAAAGCATAGCAATACCCATTACTACAACTACAATAATGGCTTGAAAACTAAAGCTAACTTCAGACACCACTCCAATGCTTTTCAACCCGGCATTCAATTGAACTACACCAAAACCTAAAGTTGTAGCAATACCAAAAAAGGTACTACACAAAGCAAAAGTATCTATGATATTTCCTACCGGACCATGTATCTTTTCTTTTAAAATGGGATATAACCCACTACGAATAGCTAAAGGTAATTTATAACGATGAGCAAAATAAGCTAAAATCAACCCCATAACAGCATAAATTGCCCAGGCGTGGATTCCCCAATGAAAGAAGGTGTATAGCTGTGCCTCTTTTGCTCGCAAAACAGTATCTTCAATGGCTGGATGAGCGTAATGAGATATGGTTTCAGCCACACCAAAATACATCAGCCCTATCCCCATACCAGCAGCAAAAAGCATCGCTATCCAAGAAAAGAAACTATACTTCGGTCTAGAATTATCGGCTCCCAAGCGGATATTTCCCAGTTTACTCAAAGCAATAATTATTAAAAAAAGGATGAGTAACGTTACAATAAGTACGTAAATCCAGCTCAAGTTCTGAAAAAAATACTCCTTAATGGATGTCAATAAAACATTTGCTTCCGATGGAAAGAAAAGGCAGTAAAAGGAAATGGAAAGTATGACCAACAGACCAGGTAAAGCTACAGACTTTGTAAATGTGGTTTCAAAAGGTAATTTCTCTTTAATTTTTCTAATTAAATTACTCATTATTAAATAATTATGTTTAATGGGTGTAAAAAATTAAGCACATAAAAAATCAGGCTCAATAGCTTATAACCAGTTAAAAACATCAACTCCAATCAGAGCAAATATTCAGATATAGGTTTTGCTGTGTACACCCTAATAGCCGCATCAATGGAATTATCCAATTTAATATAACAGAGGGCTATATAAGATTTTCAAAAAGGACCTAGGCTGTATCAAAGGATAATAACAAAAAAACAAACCTAAGTGGCAATGGATTCTCCAAAGCTGTAGGCAAAGATATAAAATTTAAGAAGACTCTTTTTTTAATCTTTGTTAAATTTATTTTCTCTTCACCTCAGTTCTTCACAAACTATTCATTCTTGAACAAATTAGTCAAACAAAAACAGGGTAAAAAAAATCCCCTACTTTACCGGAGTAAATAGGAGATTTTTTAATGCCTTTTCAGAATTTTTCTTTTCTTCATTTAATCTTCAGAAACTCAAAATTCACACTTGGATCTAAGCTTTTAAATTATAGGTCCCTGACCGAGCACCCTTCGGTCCTAGACCGAACGCCCTTCAGTCCTAGACCGAGGGGGCTTAGGTCCTAGACCGACAAAAAGTACAAACAACATTGGTTATATGGCCTCACAGCCACTATTTTTTTCAGTATTTATTCGCAAACTTAGGACTATAAAACACTGATTGTTTTCTCTTTTTTTGTATCGTAAATAAAAGATAAAACTGTGTCTATTTCCGGTTCAGCCTCATTCATTTCCTCCAACTTCTGAATACCCGCTTTAGAAATTTTGAAATACATATTTCGTTTATCTGTTTTTCCCATAATACGACTGATTAACCCTTTCTCCTCAATGGATCGGATTACTTTAGAGGTATTTGAATTAGTCAAACCTAAACACTCAGCAAGCTCACTAGAGGTTATTTTCCCTTTTTTGCTTAATGAGCAGAGTGCCATTCCTTCATTTAAACATAAATCATATTTGTCTTGAAAGTTCATTTCGCACTCTCTAATAGCTCTAAATATATCTCTTAATATACATAGTTTCGTTTTCTGTTCTTGTTGACTCATCTTATATTTTTTTTATTTTCAAAATTCATTCCAATCTCAATCTATTCTATATAAATAAATTCACATTAGCTTTATTCGCTCTTTCAAGGTAGGCAGCTACTCCCGCAATAGTTACCCCATCCATTAATTCTTCTGCAGCA
The DNA here is from genome assembly GCA_964583185.1 of uncultured Bacteroides sp. Taxonomy (GTDB): domain Bacteria; phylum Bacteroidota; class Bacteroidia; order Bacteroidales; family Bacteroidaceae; genus Bacteroides_E. The sequence continues at coordinate 4,776 of CAZOVL010000062.1, forward strand.
ATACCCATAACATCCATTGACATTGAACAAGCTATGAATTCAACTCCATTTTCTTTGGCTTGTTGCATCATATTCTCTAATGTCTCCACATTTTTTTTCTTCATCACCATACGCATCATCTTACTTCCTAATCCTCCCATATTCATCTGAGAGATTTTCAACTTCTTACTACTAGAGGGTAACATCATGCCAAACATTTTACCCCATATATCTTTTTCCACCTTAGGCTTATGCACTTTTTTAATGACATTCAATCCCCAGAAGGTAAAAAACAAAGTTACTTTTTTTCCTGATGCTGCAGCACCATTAGCTATTACAAAAGAAGCCAGTGCTTTGTCCATATCATCACTAAAAACAATCATAGTCTGACTATCTGCTGTCTGTTTTAATTCCATTGGGTCACTCTTTTGTTCTTTCTTTATTCCGGGCTTTTCTATTCTAGCCGTAATGGTTCCACCCGACTTATCTATACTCAAAACATTTGCTCCAACCATGTTGCTCCAACTCGTTAAGTCCTGTCCAAAAGCCTGATCGGTCACTTTAATTTCCAGCTGGTCTCCGGCATCTATCAAATCATAGTTTTTCTTTAATTGCATAACCGGTCCGGGACACATCATTCCTCTGGCATCAATAGATTTAATTTCTTCGTTCTTATGAGCTAAAGGAACAACTTTTCCCCCTGTTTCGCTTTCATTTGTTGTGCGATGATATTGACTTTGAGTTGCCGACAAATACAATCTGTATCCTCCAGACATATTATAAATCGTTGAATAATTATTTGCTTTTAATATTTGTGAGGCCAAATAACCATTATATCCCACAGCACAATAAAGCAAAAGTGTTTTATCTTTAGGTATTTCACTCAAACGATGGCGCATTTCAGACACAGGAATATTCAGTGCCCCTTCAATATGCCCCATTCCATATTCTTGCTCCGAGCGTACATCAATCACCACAAACTGAGATTTATCTGCTTTTAAGAATTCGTCCCAATGCATTGTTTTCAAAATACCCTCTAATACGTTCTGCCCTACATATCCTGCAATATTTACAGTATGTTTAGCCGATGCAAAAGGAGGTGCATAAGCGTGTTCCACCTCTTGTATGTCGTACACTGTATCTCCTCTTCGTATAGCCTCAGCCATTAAATCAATAACACCAGTAACTCCCTCATAACCCACAATTTGAGCACCTAAAAGTTTTCCATCGGCTTTAGAGAAGATTGTTTTAAGTGTAAAAGGTAAAGCTCCGGGATAATACGTAGCATTAGAGTTTCCGTGAATATAAGATTCATAATGATCTATTCCACACATTTTCAACAACTTTGAATTGGCTCCGGCTGCAGCTACAGTCACATCAAAAATCTTAGCTATGGATGTTCCAATAGAACCTTTGTATGTCGATTTCTTTCCAAATACCACATTATCTGCCACAATACGTCCCTGTTTATTAGCAGGTCCTGCAAGAGGAATCAGAGTATATTGATTAATTACAGGATTTAAAACTTCTATCACATCACCAACAGCATAAATGTCTTCGTTAGAAGTTTGAAGGTACTCATCTACCTGTATTCCCCCTCTTTCACCAAGAGTTAATCCGGCACTCTCTGCTAAAGAGGTTTCGGGTTGTACACCAATACTCACAATAACTAGATCGGCAGTAAGACTTTTCCCACTATTTAAGTGCAACTTAAGAGTAGTTCCTAAATCTTCAAACCGGCTCACTTCATCTTCCAAATAAACCTCTACTTGGTTTTCCGATAAAGTTCTCTGAACTAGCTGTGCCATGGGAATATCCAATGGCAACATAATTTGATCTTCACGTTGAACCACATCAACCTCTACACCTAACCCGTGTAGACTCTCAACCATTTCCAAGCCAATGAAGCCTGCTCCTACTACAACTGCCCGTTTGGGTTTGTGTTCATTTATATAATTTTTTATATAGTCAGTATCAGCTACATCACGCAGGGTAAAAATACGTCTATCATCACTTCCTTCTACTTTTAATTTTCGAGGAGAAGCTCCGGTAGATAATATTAATTTATCGTAAGACTCAACATATTCTTCTCCTGTTTTTAGATTCTTCACTAAAACAGTTTTATTTTGAGAGTCAATAGATTGTACTTCAGAGTAAACACGTGCATCTACAGCATATTTTGAAGAAAAACCCTCTACTGTTTGTAAAAAAAGACGCTCTCTATCAGAAATCACTCCTCCAATATAATAGGGCAAACCACAGTTGGCATACGAAATATATCCACCTCTCTCAAAAAGCACTATTTCACCTTGTTCATCTAATCTTCTAAGTCGAGCAGCTGCCGTTGCACCACCTGCCACACCTCCAATAATTACTGTCTTCATTTTTATTTGTCTGTTTATTTCTATTTGATTTGTTTTCCTAAAGAAACATCATACAAAGAAAGGAATTAATTTCCAAAGGAAAAAACAAAAGACCAGTATAATCACTTTAATTAAATAAGAATAACTTAAAAAAATCAGAGAATCTTATTTATAGTGAAATACACTTAATTACTGTACACCAAAGAAATGATTAGAAAGGAATAAAAATCAAAAATAATTTATCTATATACAAATGGGATATAAATTATAAATGGTCGTAAATTTTATTTACGACCATTTATAATTTAGTGAAAATTGACTTTCATTGGGCAAACCAGAAAGTTAATGTAGAAATTCTATTCTTCTTTTTGTTTAGCTACTTCTTCTAAAACTTTATTCATATCAAGATTCAGTTCTTTTGCAATTCCTTCACCACAAGCAGTATCCGCTTGATAAAATCTAGCCGTTGCTCTTATTTGAATAAATTCAGGAACACCAGCCATTGAACGTGCCACATTTCCGTGAAGACGATCTTTTTCATCTTGTGGAACCAAACGATATAAGTCACCTGCTTGAGAATAATAATCTTTATCCTCGCGATGATTAAAGTTATAAGCATCTCCCTCTAAAGCTAAAGGTGGTTCCTGAAATTGTAATTGTTCCTTTGGTCCTCCAAAGCTGTTAGGTTCGTAATTTACTGAATCGCCCCCATTCTCATCAAAACGCATACCACCATCTCTATGATAATTATGCATCGGACACTTGGGTGAATTCACAGGTAAGCTTCCTGCATTTACCCCTAAACGATAGCGATGTGCATCAGCGTAAGCAAACAAACGTCCCTGTAGCATCTTATCAGGAGAGTAACCTATTCCGGGAACAACACTACTTGGATTAAAAGCAGCTTGCTCAACTGTAGCAAAATAATTCTCCGGATTTTTATTTAACTCCATTACACCTACTTCAATGAGAGGGTAGCTTTTTTGACTCCATACCTTAGTCAAATCGAAAGGATTAAAATCAACTGATTTAGCTTCTCCCTCTGTCATCACCTGAATACACAATTTCCATTTAGGATACTCTCCATTCTCAATATGATTAAACAAATCTCGTTGAGAAGCTTCACGATCGTTTGCAACGACTTCCGCTGCTTCTTGATCAGTTAAGTTTGCAATGCCTTGTTGTGTTTTGAAATGAAATTTCACCCAGAAACGCTCATTCGAGGCATTAATCATACTAAATGTATGACTACCAAATCCGTGCATCTGTCGGAGGTTTTTAGGTATCCCTCTATCGCTCATCAAAATCATTACTTGGTGTAACGACTCAGGTGATAAACTCCAAAAATCCCAGGCAGCAGTAGCACTTCTTAAGTTTGTTTTAGGATCACGCTTCTGAGTATGTATAAAATCAGGAAATTTAAGAGGATCGCGAATAAAAAACACCGGTGTATTATTTCCAACTAAATCCCAATTACCTTCATCTGTATAAAATTTTAGAGCAAAACCACGCACATCACGCTCAGTATCAGCCGCACCTCGTTCACCTGCAACAGTAGAAAAACGGGCAAAAAGCTCTGTTTGTTTACCAATCTCCGAAAAAATTGAAGCTTTTGTATATGCACTAATATCGTGAGTCACGGTAAAAGTTCCAAATGCTCCAGAACCTTTAGCATGTACCACTCGCTCAGGAATACGTTCACGATTAAAATGAGCCAACTTTTCAGTTAGCCACGCATCTTGCATTAATACAGGACCACGAGGCCCCACAGTTTGTGAATTTTGATTATCCACAATAGGTTTCCCTGTTTCTGATGTTAATTTTTTCTTCTCTTCCATATTTCTCCTATTAGCAATAAGTTACAACCTAAATATAATAAAAAAGCATCAAATAATAACTATGCAAACCTCCTTTATATAGAATATACACTAAACTTTTCTTTCACAATAAAACGAATACTAAACAGTTATTCCTTCAATCCTGATAGACATCTGACAGAGTAAAATAGAACAAAAAAAACTATCCCCTAATAACTTTAGAAAATGATTTACCGAACTCTTTTTTATGCATATATATTTTTGAAGTGAGTATAGATTAGCAACCTTCATTTATGAGAATAAATCTGAATATTCTGAAATTTTAGGTATTCTTACTGAACAGAAAAAAGAGAGGTATTGTCTCAAATAGGACAGATACAGTTAGTTTATCGGTCAATTAGGTATATATTTCAAGTGAACCGAAATTTAACCCCATCATTTTTGTATAGAACGCATAGAAATGATAATATTTACAATACAAAAAAACAATAACAGAAATCAGTACAAAGCTATGAACAGATATCTTTTTTTATTTCTCTTTTTATCTGCTAGTCTAATAAAAACATCAAATACAAAGGCCCAATCATTCAGTGGCTTTGAAATAACAAACAAAGGTGCTTGGTGTTGGTTTGCCGATTCCAGAGCCACACATTATGAAAATAAAGAAAAAAGCATAAACAACACATACATAGGCTACATTGATAGTCACGGAGCCATAAAAGCAACACAACATAATCATAACACAGGGATAACGAATGAAGTGCTCATTCGATCGGCTTTTCAACCCGACGACCACAACAACCCTACTTTTTTAGCATTGCCCGATGGTAGAATTATTATATTTTACTCTAGACATACCGATGAGTCTTGCTTTTACTATAGAATAAGTAGAGAACCGGGAGATATTACAACACTTGGGAAAGAGTTTAGATTAGAAACAGATCATAACACCACCTACCCTTCCCCTTTTATTCTTTCAGACGACCCTGAACATATCTATCTGTGCTGGAGAGGGATAGAATGGCATCCAACTATTGCTCGATTAACATTACCAAATGATAAAGATGAAATAGAATTTAATTGGGGACCAAAACAAATTGTTCAATCTACTGCAGCTCGCCCTTATGCAAAATACAGTTCAAATGGAAAAAACAAAATTCACTTAACCTACACCACAGGGCATCCGGATAATGAAGCCGTAAATTACGTTTATTACAACTACATAGATATCAATGATTTAGTTCTAAAGGATATTAAAGGAAATACTCTGTCATTCATAGACTCTGAAATACATTCAATTAGTGCCACAGATGCCTATGTTCAAAAACACCCTGATGCGGTGGTTGACTCTGCTCCCTACAGAAACTGGATATGGCAAGTATCAACAGATACACAAAACCAACCTGTGGTTGCAATGGTTAGAATATCGGAAGATAAAGATACGCACGATTACTATCACGCAAAATGGAATGGAAAACAATGGGTAAAAACATTCTTAACTAATGCAGGAGGAAGTTTTCATCAAACTCCTAATTTAGAAAAATGTTACAGTGGAGGTATGGCCATTGATAGTTCTAATAGTAATATTATTTATTGTTCTGTTCCTCAAAAAGGGGACAATGGTCTTGTTTATGAAATTGTTAAATATACCATTAACAAAAGAAACAAAGTAACGAGTGAACCAATTACTTATAACTCAAAGAAAAATAATATCAGGCCTTACATTATCCCCAATTCATCACAAGACTCATTACAACTGTTATGGATGAATGGTGATTACTACGATTGGATAGTTAGTAAAAGCAGACCATTAGGATATCCAACAGCAATTCACTCTAAAACAAAACTCTCCAAAGCTTCAATTAATCTAACTAATGGATTAATTATCAAGGAGACATTTAACGTCCTTTCAGAGTCGGAGGATAAGTTATTAAATGCTCTACAAAAAGCTCAAGGTCAACTGAAAGAAAAGGACACCAAATCATTCAGCATAACATTTAAGCTTTCTATGGATGAAAGAAATGAACATGGTATTTTATTTACATTAGGTAACTTAACGTGTGGCTTTAGTGGTGGTCCTTTATCCAAACCTTACATAGCTATTGATAACAAAGTATATAATAGTAGCAATGTATTGGGTACTTCCGACAGATGGAAATTAAACACAAGAGCAACAAATGGCATTTGGTACAATCCTATTTTATTCAAGAACTTGAATTTCACAATTACTTATAGTAATGGTGAATTAAAAACCTATGTTAATGGATTAATAGATCAATCGCTTGCAGTACCTCGTATCAACTTAAATTCTTTCTCTTTAGCTAGTCTAAATCAAAACATTCAAGAGGTTTCTCTTTACAATAGAGCTCTTAATCAAGAGGAGATAAAAACAATGTCGAGGTAAAACAATTAATAGACTTTAGCGACTAAATAGCTCAAAGGTTATTTCAAAACCAAACTTAAAGTCCTTCCAATTGGTTGAACTCACAAATAGGCCTAAATCAAAAATATGGGTACCAATTCCATAACCCACCTCTAGATATGGATTTAAATGTTTCATGCCTAATGCATTTAAGTAGAGTCGTTCATTAAGAATGAAACGTGTTTCTTTCGTTAAATGACGTAGTAGTAAAAAAGGTGATTCATAAGTTACGTGACCTCTAACATAATGTCGGGAAGCATTGTACCAACGACTATTTAATAACTGAAAGACACCTCCTATTTCATCTCTCCATCCAACGGGTAGGTTATGTTTAGTAAATCTAGAAAAGTCGACAAAAAACTGTTGCTCCTGATTCGTGAATTTTCCTCCTCCAATCCGATAAGATATGTTTTTCATATAACTTAAAGGAATATATTGCTGTATATCGAGTTCTATTTTTTCATATCCTCCCGTACTATTCATAAAGCCTTTTATTCCCCGTTCATAATCAAAAATAATGGTGGGATAATTTCCATGGATATTAATTTTCCGTTTACCATTCATATAATAATACTGCCCTGGTGTCCAAGAAATGGAGATACGAGGAGCACAACTGATATATGTTTTTCGTGCTTTAGCTTCCAAATCGTCGTTCTTCGAATCAAAAGATGAAACAGTTGAACCCTCAACGGGTTCTTCCGGTTTTCTATCTTTGGTTACCGGCGTTCTTCTGTGTCCAACAAGCCCCACATCAATAGTCAATCCGTTAACAATTTCCAAGCTATGGTAAATATCAAAATACAAATCTCGATAATATTTCAAATCAAATTGATTAATATCAAAAATACTATCCGGCACTTCAGAGAATTCAGTCAAAGCAGCACTTGCATATATGGGGTTACCTTTTCCTATATTCATATGTATGGTTCCTCTCTTACTGGGCCAATACTCAAACTCAGAGTCTATGCTCCAATAAAATTCTTTTTCCTTGAAATTATACCCAAATCGTGGAACAACTCGCAACAAACGATCTCCATTAAATAGGTGATTGTATTTAATAGTTTGTTTATAGGCCAATCCATTGGTACGACTATATCGAAGCATTAGAGGGTTTAATAATGCTGAAAACTTTATATTTCCATATTGCTCCAACCGAAACGTATTGCTTGAAATTAAAAGATCTCCAAAATCACCCCAAAATGTGCGATTTTTCTTTACCTCTTTCTTTGGAGCAACAGCTATGGTATCGGGAAAATAATCCAAATAAATTTGTTTTTCCTCATCGGTAAGATCAATGCATCGATACTCTTTGAATTTTTCAAAATCCACAATATAACTACATGTATCAGTACTCAATGTGTAGCTATGAGACAAGTCGTATTTATTCTCTTTAATTTCTTTCTTTTCAGTGTATATGGAGTCATAGTTTAATTTTACAGCATAGTTACCATCTACCTTATTTCCAATAAAGTTCATATAGATATTTGCATCATATTCAACAGGTAGTAATTCTGTATCTCCACCAAGGTCTCCCATTTTTATTTGGTTACTAAATATAAAAAACTCCGAACGTCCTGAGAATGAAAAGCTACGTATACTCCAATTGTTTCCACTGATAAGCATTTCTCCTTTCACCAGCTGAAAACTACTTTTCTTCGGATGATAACTCACTTTATAATGCACCACTTCATTTGCATCATAAAAGACAGAATCCAACTTATAACTATAAAATTTTCGTGCATTATCAGCCAATGGAGAAATCAATTTATTATATAGAAGAGTAGTTTCATAAATATTGATATGGAAATATTCCAAAGTAATTCCTTCCGGAGAACAAAAGCTTGGAAGTGTTCCTACTGCAGCTTTCACCTTTTGGTCGTAAATATTTGGAGCCGTATAATGTAAGTCGCTATACGATTCCGCAATGTATTTAGAAACCCCTTTCTTGGGTCTAAACATCATAGGAACTAATCTGAATAAAAGATTTCGGCTATATACTTCAAAGGTGGTTTTAATATAAAGATCTGCATCGTATTCTGTAATGGCAGATTCGTATATTTTAGCTGATTCAATTGTGTGTTGAATAATTGGATTAATTTCAGAATAGACCGCAAAAGAAGACTCCTCCTGGGCCAAAACATTTGATTCACTCAACAAAAAAAGAAGTAAAACAACCCCTACTATGATTCTGTAACTTTGCGTCAAATCCCTTTACTTTATTACATTAGTTATATACAAATTTATATAAATAAGGATATATATGAGAGTATTCCCCTCTTTTTCTTGGTAATCATGCCTAGTAACGATTAAAATTAGAATCATTAAGAGATAAAATCGCAGAAAAACTCTATTTTTGTATCATTCAAATTTAAATAGTTACAGATATGTCAAAGATGCGTTTTCTTGCATTAAAAGAACTTTCTACCAGACACCCATTAGAAGTTATTCCTCCTTCCAATGACTTAACAGAATATTATGGAAGTCACGTGTTTGATCAGAAAAAGATGAAACAATACCTCTCTAATGATGCGTATGAAGCAGTGATGAATGCAAACCAAAAAGGAACCCCCATCAATGGACAAATGGCTGATGAAATTGCTGAAGGGATGAAGCGATGGGCTAAGTCATTAAATGTAACTCATTATACACACTGGTTCCAACCTCTGACTGATGGGACAGCTGAAAAACACGATAGTTTTATTGATTTTGATGAGAAAGGAAAAATCATAGAACACTTCTCGGGAAAATTATTGGTTCAGCAAGAACCCGATGCCTCATCTTTTCCTAGTGGAGGCATTAGAAACACTTTCGAAGCTAGAGGTTACACTGCATGGGACACCTCTTCTCCTGCTTTTGTTGTAGACACAACACTTTGTATTCCAACAATTTTTATTTCATACACAGGGGATGCTTTAGATTACAAAACTCCTCTACTAAAATCATTGGCTGCTTTAGATAAGGCAGCAACATCTGTATGTCAGTTTTTTGATCCAAACATTAAACATGTATATGCCAATTTAGGTTGGGAACAAGAGTTTTTCTTAATTGATACAGCATTATATAATGCTCGCCCCGACTTAGGATTAACAGGTAGAACTTTGATGGGACATTCATCTGCAAAAGATCAACAATTAGATGACCACTATTTTGGTTCAATTCCTCCGAGAGTTACAGCCTTTCTTAGAGAGTTGGAAATAGAATGCCATAAACTGGCTATTCCAATAAAAACCAGACACAATGAAGTAGCTCCAAACCAGTTTGAAGTAGCACCTATTTATGAAACGGTAAATCTGGCTAACGACCATAACCAGCAAGTAATGGACTTAATGAAGCGGATTGCACAAAAACATAAATTTACTGTTCTTTTACATGAAAAACCATACCATGGTATCAATGGGTCGGGTAAACATAATAACTGGTCCTTATATACTGACACTGAAATAAATCTTTTTTCTCCGGGTAAGAACCCGAAAATGAATGTACTTTTCTTAACCTTTCTGGTGAATGCTTTAATGATGGTATACAAGAACCAGAACTTACTCAGAGCCTCTATTGCCAGTGCTGGAAATAATCATCGTCTTGGAGCCAACGAAGCACCACCTCCCATATTATCCATATTCTTAGGAGAAGAGCTTTCAAAAGTACTCGATGAAATAGCCAAACAAGAAACCAGTCAAAGTCTAACGAAAGAAGAAAGAACAACATTGAAGTTGGATTTATGCAGGGTACCTGAAATTTCACTCGATACAACAGATAGAAACAGGACCTCTCCTTTTGCTTTTACCGGAAACCGTTTTGAGTTTAGAGCGGCGGGATCATCTGCCAACTGTGCTGCTTGTATGATTGCAATTAATGCAGGAATGGCTAATCAGCTGAACGAATTTAAAGCTTCTGTTGACAAGTTAATTGAAGAGAACAAAAGCAAAGAGGAAGCTTTATTCAAAGTAATTAAGCAGACAATTATTGACTCAGAATCTATACGATTTGAGGGAGATGGGTATTCAGAAGAATGGAAAAAAGAAGCCCAAAGAAGAGGATTAACTAATATTTCCAAAGTACCTGAAGCCCTTATGCATTACATTGACGAGCAATCAAAAAATGTACTCATAGGAGAGCGCATATTTAATTTGAATGAGTTAAATAGTCGTTTAGATGTTGAAATGGAAAAATACACAAAGAAAATTCAAATAGAAAGTCGTGTATTAGGTGATTTAGCTATAAATCATATTGTTCCTATTGCTGTTAGTTATCAAAACCGACTCATTGAAAACATCATAGGATTGCAAAGAATTTTTTCTGAAGAAGAGTTTCTGATGTTAAGTACTGATAGGAAAGACTTAATTAAAGAGATTTCTTATCGAATATCCAGTATAAAAAAGCTGGTTCAAGAAATGATTGAAGCTAGAAAAATAGCCAACCGAATAGATAATCAACGAGAAAAAGCATATGCTTATGCAGATACAGTACTCCCGTATCTGGATTCCATACGTTATCATATAGACCATTTAGAGATGGAGGTTGACGATGAGATTTGGCCATTACCTAAATATAGGGAACTGCTTTTTGCTAAATAATTGTCATTTAGACTCTTTTTTAGCTAGAAAATGCAGCAGATTTTCTTAGTTATATATATTCTTTCTATATTTGTGTTATATAACATATAGTCCGTTATAACTATTATGGG
>CAZOVL010000063.1:0-16009 GCA_964583185.1 uncultured Bacteroides sp.
GTATACCCGCTTTCCAGGCGAGCCTCTTCAGCCACTCGAGCACCTCTCCAATAATTAATCATCTGTGAATATAGTTGTTTTTCACAATATGACAAATGTATTCTTTTTTTTTCACTCAAGTGCCTTCTTTTCTGAATATTCTATGATTAATGTTACGAAATTAATAAACTTTAAAAACTAATCAAAATTATTTGAGCTTTCCGAATAGCCTCTTAGTGTTTTTTATGGTTATTACTCCTAACTCTTCTGCTGAAAGAGCGTAAACCTCTGCTAATTTAATTAATGTATGGGTAATAAACGAAGGTTCATTCCTTTTTCCTCTCATAGGCGTTGGAGCTAAATAAGGGGAATCGGTTTCCATCAGTAATCTTTCTTTAGGAATCATTGTCACTAAATCTAATAAAGTGGAATTCTTAAATGTTGAGATTCCATTGATTCCTATAAAAAATGTTTTATAACTCAGTGCTTTTCTTAATTCTTTTTCTGTTCCTGTGAAGCTATGAAAAACACCTGTAATTGAATTCTCTTCAAAAGTGTCAAGAATAGAGAAAATCTCATCAAAAGCATCTCTACTATGTATCACAACTGGTAGGTTATATGTTATAGCCCAATCTAATTGTTCTTTAAATACAATTCTTTGTTCTTTTACATACGACTTATCCCAGTATAAATCCATTCCAATCTCACCGATACCAATGTATCGCTTTGTGTTTTGATTGAGCTCTTTTTTTATGCTATTGAGTTTAATTTGATAGTCTTCTTTTACTGAAGTAGGATGAAGTCCCATCATTGGAAAACAATAGTTTTCCCATTGATTACAAACATTAAGAAGTTGAGATATTGTTGTATCATCAATGTTGGGAAGTAGAATTTTTTCGATTCCTGCCTTTTGTGCTCTAATTATTACATCTGAGAGGTCTTGATGGAATGTTTCTAAGTATATGTGGGAGTGTGAATCAATGACTCTCATTCTTTCGCTTTTTCAGTTTTCTTTTTTCTAAAATAATAAACCACTCCAAATTTTTGACAATTTACCATACTTTCTTCTTTAGATAGGTTTTTATATTTGTCTTCTATTGCATCCCAGATGTTTAAAATAATAGTATCTGATTCTGGGATGTGTTCAGATAGTTGGTCTAGACTTTGTTGAGTAATACGTTGGAGGTTCTTTTGTACCCAGTAACTTTCCTCAAAGATGTTGTATAAAACTTTAACTTTAGCAATGGTGGGATTGTAGATAGGTGTACCTCCTTCAAGCATGCGTAACTCTTCTCCTTCAATGATTTTCTTTCCCCAATCTAGTAGGGAAGATTCAGAGCTTAAATCAGGAAGGGTGTGGGTGTTTTCTTCAAGCCCATACAATGATTTTACAGAGGATTTTATCTCTTCCCTAATGACTGATAGGTTTAATACCTGGATGAAGTGAGAGATGTATAATTTGGCTTTTTTTGCTTTTTCTTGATGCTTTCTGTTTGATTGTGCTTGATTAGTTAAGCATTGATTATAATATTCTAATGCGTTTCTAAAAAGACGATACCTGCTTTCAGCCTCCCTTAAAAGTTCAGCCGGAAAAGGAATATCATTATAAGGAATTGATTTTCCCATTTCTATTGCTTTTCTTAAAGCTCTTAGACGTGCTTTATTGGTGTTAGGTAATCGTCTGTAGGGCATAATTATACTTCTCTGTGTATCAGTTGATTGATGGTTTGCTGTAAAACTTGCTTCTTATCTATGGCTAAATTTACTTTCTCTAGCTTAGCTAATGCTTGCTGATGTAAGTCGTTTATCTTTTCTTCTACAATCTCTTTTATTGACAGTTCATTGTATAGGTTTGTTACGGCTTCTATTTTTTCTTTCGGATTGAACTGATCTAAACCAATCCAATAGAGTAGTGTTTCTTTTTGTTTTGTATTGGCTTTCTCTAACGCTTTGATTAGAAGATATGTTTTCTTATTACATAAGATATCACCACCGATGTTTTTTCCGAATAATTCAATGTTTCCGTAAACATCCAATAGGTCGTCTTTAAGTTGAAAGGCTAATCCCGTATAGAGGCCAACTTCATAAAGTAGCTCTTGTTCTTCAGTGGTAGCTCCTGCTAAAACTGCTCCAATTTTCATGCTTCCGGCTAGAAGCACAGAGGTTTTAAGCTTTATCATTTCAAGATACTCCTTAGCTTCCACATTGGTTCTATCTTCAAACTCCATATCGTACTGTTGTCCCTCGCAAATCTCCATTGCTAATTTAGAAAAAACAGGTAAGATAAACGGAAGAGTGTTTTCTTTGGATTGACTGAGTAGTTGGTACGATAGAATTAACATGGCATCACCCGATAGAATTGCTGTGTTATCATCCCATACCTTATGAACCGTTGCTTTCCCTCTTCTTTTGTCCGCATTATCCATTAAATCATCGTGTAGAAGTGTAAAGTTATGGTAGGTTTCAACAGCAATCGCTGCTGCCATTGCTGTGTCAATATCTTCTTTATACATATTATATGTAAGAAGCATAAGTAAAGGGCGAATTCTTTTTCCACCCATTGATAAAACGTAAGAAATAGGCATATATAATCCTTTAGGTTCAATGTCTAAAGGAATTGAATCTATAGCTTGGTTTATTTTATTGGTTAATTCTTTAGTACTATACATCATTTGAAAAGTAAAAAAGGCTGCTACTCATTAATACTTGAGCATAGCAACCTTTTTTAATATGTTTATTGGTTATAAAATATTACTGAAGTCTAAACATTACAGGTAAAGTGTATTTAACACGTACAGCTTTTCCTCTTTGTTTACCTGCTTTCCATTTAGGCATTGAGTTAATAACTCGTAAAGCCTCTTTGTCCAAGAATGGATCCACACTACGAACTACAGTTGCATCAACAATACTACCATCACTGTTTACCACGAACTGAACAATAACACGTCCTTGTGTACCGTTTTCTTGTGCAATGGTTGGGTATCTAATGCTGTTGCTTAAGAATTTCATCATCTCTGCAGGGCCACCTGGGAATTCGGGCATCTCTTCTACTACCTCGAAAATTTCTTCTTCCTTAGGCTCTTCCACTACTTCTACTGCTACTGGAACATATTTAACCTGAACGCGTTCACCTGTTTCTTCTGTAGAGGCTAAACGAACGTCTGCAACGTCTTGGTCGTCTTCCACAATGTTTAGCACTTCTGCTACTTGTGGCGCTTCCTCAATTACTTCAGGTGGGGGAGGAGGTGCTTGTTCAGGCTGTTGAGTAATGGGGATAATTTCTTCTTCAAAGACTAAGTCCGCAATACCTTGGCTTGTGTCAATTACAATATCACGTTGTGTCCACTCAAATGCAACAAACATTAGAGCGAGAACGATAACGTAACCAACCAGTAGCCAAGTCGATTTTTTGTTTTCCAAGTCAGCCTTGGGCGTTTTCTTAATTTCCATAATATCTATAATATAATTTTAACGTGTGCTATTCATTTAATGCAAATATAACACATTCTTGATATAAACATTATTTTTTACAAAACTTTTTCCCTCAACTGTTTCCCTTTTTTGTTTTTTTAATCTTTGAATTCTGATAAGTATAATTTTATAAAATACAACTTTACACTCTGTAAAATAGACTATCTTTGGAGAAAGAATGTAAAAAAGTATGAAGAAAATAATTATTGCTATAGATGGTTTGTCTTCTTGTGGTAAGAGTACAATGGCTAGACAACTAGCTAATCAGATTGGATATATTTACATTGACACGGGGGCAATGTATCGTGCAGTAACACTTTATAGTTTGGAGAATAACCTTATTGTTGATGGTAAGATAGATGAGGAAGGCTTGAAAAAAGCTTTACCTAGCTTAGTTATAGAGTTTAAAATTAACGAGGAAACATCTCTGCCCGAGACATATCTAAATGGGGTAAATGTGGAGAAAAAAATTCGTTCTATGCACGTGTCTCAATATGTAAGTCCAATTGCTGTATTGGGTTTTGTTAGGGAAGCCATGGTGAACCAACAACAGGCAATGGGTAAGAAGAAGGGACTTGTGATGGATGGAAGAGATATTGGAACCACTGTTTTTCCCGATGCCGAATTAAAAGTTTTTGTACAAGCTTCCGCTGAGGTTCGTGCGAAACGTAGATTTGATGAACTAAAAGCTAAACAAGGTGAAGCTGATTATAATGAGATTCTAGCTAATGTTGTACAGAGAGATGACATCGATATGAATCGAGCCATTAGTCCTTTACGTCCGGCCGAAGATGCTTTGATTTTAGATAATAGTGAATTGACTATTGATGAACAAAATCAATGGTTAATTGATAAATATAAGGAAGTCATCTCGGCTTAATTTGTTGTTTAAAGTTTATGGTGAACATTGAAATTGATAAAAGATCGGGTTTCTGTTTTGGGGTAGTTACGGCTATTCGGAAAGCAGAGGAGATTTTATCGAAAGAAAAAAAACTTTATTGTCTGGGTGATATTGTCCATAATAATAAAGAGGTGGATCGACTCAAAAAAATGGGACTTATAACCATTAATCACGATGAATTTAAGCAATTAAAAAACACAAAGGTTCTTTTGCGTGCACACGGAGAGCCTCCTGAAACATATCAGATTGCCAAGCAGAACAATATTGAAATTATAGATGCTACTTGTCCTGTTGTTCTTCAGTTGCAAAAAAAAATAGAGAAAGAACACGAGGAACAAGTGGTAAAAGACAAGCAAATTGTGATTTTTGGAAAGAATGGACATGCAGAAGTGCTAGGTTTAGTTGGACAGACCAAGGGGAAAGCAATTGTTATTGAGAATTTGGAAGAGGCAAAAAAACTGGATTTTGGCAAAAATATTTATCTTTATTCTCAGACTACCAAATCATTGGATGAATTTAAGGAAATAGTTGAGTATATAGAAAAAGAAAAATCACCCAATGCTACCTTTGAGTATCACGATACCATTTGTCGGCAAGTGGCCAATAGAATTCCGAATATTAAAACCTTTGCTGCCTCACACGATTTAGTTTTTTTTGTTAGTGGGAAGAAAAGTTCAAATGGAAGAATTTTATTCTCGGAATGTAAAAAAGTAAATCCCAATTCTTATTTTATTGATAGTGCTGAATCAATAAATAAAGAGTTGCTTCAAGGAGCCCAATCTATTGGCATTTGTGGAGCTACTTCCACTCCAAAATGGTTGATGGAAGAGGTTTATCAAGAAATAGAACGATTAATAGAAAAGTGATAAGAAGAATGAGGTTCTAGATTTAATTTTCACGAAATACTTCACCTCTTTTTCTTTATGAGAAAGAGGTGTTTTTATGCTTTTTAGATAGAAACGAAAAAGGCCTTATAAAGCCGTATAACCCACTCGCTTGTCGGTCCTAGACCTAACACCTCTCGGTCCTAGACCGATTGCCCTTCTCTCCTAGACCGACAAGCCCTCGGTCCTAGATCGGTTCATAAGTTGTTCTTTTCATCTGTTTTTATTATAAAGTAAAAGACTGTTTTATCCAACGGATGAATCCAATTAACAGTTTGCTTTTTTTCTCTTCAACATAATTTTTATTGTAATTGATTCGTTTCTTTATTATCGAAAATAATTTACTTATAGTTAAGTGTATGTTGCTTTTTGATGAATATAACTTTTAGAAAATGTTACATTGAGGTTAAATGTTTTCAAAAAATAGTAAATTACTCTTTTTATAGTTGTTTATGGTCTTGCTTTTAGTGAAGAAAAGCTTTGTTGCTGGGCTGTAGAGCCACTTTGTTATTTTTAACCCTAAAAATTAATTGCAATTATCTTTTTTATTATCTTTGTTCTCAATCATAACAAATAGGTAAAATAATGAGAAATGTTAGTTGTGTAGGTATTTTGACTTCAGGAGGTGATGCTCCTGGAATGAATGCTGCAATTCGTGCAGTAACCCGTTCTGCAATTTATAACAACCTGAAAGTAAAAGGTATTTATAGAGGGTATAGAGGCTTGATTTCCGGGGAGATAAAGGAATTCAAGAGTCAGAATGTGAGTAATATTATTCAGTTGGGAGGCACCATATTGAAAACTGCTCGTTCCAAGGAGTTCTCTACACCTGAGGGTAGAAAAATAGCTTATAAAAACATTCAAGATGAAGGCATTGATGCCTTGGTTGTAATTGGTGGTGATGGATCATTAAATGGTGCTACGCAATTTGCAAGAGAGTATGATATTCCTTGTATAGGTATTCCGGGAACTATAGATAATGATTTATACGGAACTGATAGTACCATAGGTTATGATACGGCATTAAATACAATTTTGGAATCGGTCGATAAAATTAGAGATACTGCTACGTCTCACGAGCGACTCTTCTTTATAGAAGTGATGGGACGTGATGCTGGTTTTTTAGCTCTGAATGGTGCGATTGCTTCAGGTGCTGAAGCTGCAATTATTCCTGAAATGTCAACTGAAGAAGACCAGTTGGCCGAGTTTATTCAAAGTGGTTTTAGAAAATCAAAAAACAGTAGTATTGTACTCGTAGCAGAAAGTGAACTTACAGGTGGAGCTATGCATTATGCTGAAAGGGTGAAAAATGAATATCCTCAGTATGATGTTAGAGTAACTATTTTAGGGCATATTCAAAGAGGAGGAAGTCCAACCGCCTATGATCGGATTTTAGCCAGTAGGTTAGGTGCAGCAGCTATTGATTCTCTTTTAGAGGGGCAACGTAACATTATGATTGGTATTGAAAACGATGAAATAGTGTATGTACCTCTGACACGTGCTACCAAGAATCAAAAGCGTGTTACCAATGATCGAGTTAACTTGTTAAAAGTTCTTTCTGTTTAATACTATTCTATTTAGAATATAGAATCTCCCTCATGGGTTAGGGAGATTCCTTTGCTTTTCATTCGTTCTTTATCTTTTTTCTTTTCGAAAGTCTGTTTATTGCGAATTTGTTCCTCACTGTCTGAATTGGACCGTTAGTAAAACTTATGTGTTAACCACTCAAAGCAAATGCATATTTCTCCTTATGAATTTGCCTGTATTACAATAATAAGTAGAATGTTCACTACAAAATTTATATTTATACTTCTCATTTATACTCTAGTTATTGCTATTGTCGCTTTTTTAATAGCACAATATTTCTTTAGAAAAAGGATGAACGCAAATCTTCAGAGTAAAGAAAAAGAGGAGAATTTATCTAATGCAAAAAGTAGCCCTGATTGTAGTGAAAAAGAACAACCCAAAGAAAAGAGTAAACAAACCGTTCTTATTTTAGAACCTGATGTGACTATTGAAGGAGCCCTAAATAACTATCTAAATAATGATTATATTATTCATTCGTTTAATAAAGTAGCCGAATTCTTAAAGTATCTTTCTGAAAATGCAGCTCCCGATATTATTGTGCTAGATGTACCTCCGTGTGAAGATGTTAAAACACTTTTCAATAGAATAAAAGAAAAAACAACTTCTGTTTCACCTCCTGTGATACAGCTTATCTGTAAAAATTGGAAATTGGGTGAATTCAACACATTTGCAGATTTATATATAGAAAAGCCCTTTAGTATTTATGAATTAAAAAAAGGAATCGAAGGACTATTAATACATAGAGATAGCCCATCATTGGTTTCTTTAGATAAAGAAAACCCCAACGATCAGGTTTTAATTGAATTTAATTCTGATTGTTTGAACTGCATTAATAATATAGATTGGCGTTTTATAGAAGATGTGAAAATGCACGTAGATAATAATATGAGTAATAGCGATTTTACTATCGATGTGTTATGTTCGTTATTGAGTATGAGTCGTTCCAGCTTTTATACTAAAATAAAACACTTAACAGGAGAAGCTCCTGCCGATTATGTTCGTTCGCTAAGAATACAGAAAGCGGCAGATTTATTAGGGGAGGATAAACTGAACATCAATGAAATTGCCGAAGCCACCGGTTTTAATGATGCAAAGTATTTTAGAGAAGTATTTAAGAAACACTATAATATGAATCCATCGGAATATAAAAAGGAGGTTCAACAGTGAGAGTTTATTGGGAGTTTTTTGTCACTTTCTTAAAAATTGGTCTGTTTACAATTGGGGGTGGATATGCTATGATTCCTTTGATTGAAGATGAAATAATCAATAAAAGACAGTGGTTAAGCAAGGAAGACTTTATTGATTTACTCGCCATCTCTCAGTCTGCACCCGGTGTGTTTGCTGTTAATATCTCCATATTCATTGGTTATAAACTTAAAAAACTACCAGGGGCTTTGGCTACTACATTAGGTAGTGTACTTCCCTCTTTTCTTATTATCTTAATTATAGCCATTTATTTGCAGGATTTCAAAGACTATGAAATGGTTGAAAAAGCGTTCAAAGGAATTCGACCCGGAGTAGTTGCATTAATTGCTGCTCCTACCTTTAATATGGCTAAATCAATAAACATCAATAGGTATAATGTTTGGATACCGGTTGTTTCTGCTTTATTGATTTGGCTACTTGGATTTTCTCCTATAGGAATAATTTTAATTGCCGGAATTAGTGGTTTTATATGGGGAAAATGGAAGAAGAAAAACGATTCAACTCCAAATGATATAAATTAATTGCGATGTTATATTTACAACTATTTTATGCTTTTTTCAAAATTGGGCTCTTTGGCTTTGGAGGTGGCTATGCTATGCTATCACTCATTCAAGGTGAGGTTGTGGTTCGACACGATTGGCTAACTCAACAAGAATTTACAGACATCGTAGCCATTAGTCAAATGACACCTGGTCCCATTGGTATAAATACAGCTACATACGTAGGCTATACTGCTACACAAAATATCTGGGGGTCAATTATAGCGACATTTGCAGTAGTTTTACCTTCGTTTATATTGATGATTATTATCAGTCGCTTCTTTTTGAAATATAGTAGTCATCCTGTAATTGAATCGGTATTCAAAGGATTGCGTCCTGCTGTAGTAGGGTTAATTGCCTCTGCAGCTCTTTTATTGATGAACAAGGAAAACTTTAATTCTCCCAATGAAGACCTCTATAACTTTGTAATTAGCATTGTTTTATTCATTGCGGTTTTCATTGGTACACTCCGGTTTAGAGTTAATCCCATACTCTTAATTATTGGTTGTGCAGTTATTGGAATGATTGTCTATTGATGAAAATAAAAAAGGAATAGAGTTGCGTTTTTATTTCATTAAAGTACTTCTCCATTTCCTTTCTTTATCTGTTCAATCCGATTAAAGTCTGACTTTTATCTTTTTACTTTTCGATTCGTTTTGCAATCTGTCTAAAGCAGTAACTACGTATTGATAGCGCGTTTTTCCATCCTTATAAGGTAATTGGAAAAAAGTGTTTCTGGTAATTCCTACTATTTTTTCGGGATTTTCCAAGTCGATTTTTTCTCTAGATTCAAAGCGATAAACAACATACTGTGTTGCTTTATCCATCTCCTTTTTAGCTGTTGGTTCTTTCCAAAAGAGGATGTAACCATCCGAAGTCCAAACAGCTTTCATACTCTTCACTTTTTTGGGAGGTGTTTTATCTATAAATGAAAATGAAGGCATTAAGGCCGGATATTTATGGTAGGTTGAAGTTAAAGCATCTTTATAGTGAGCCGTGTTTTCAATTACATTGCTAGCAGGCCATTGACAACTTCCTTGAATGGTTTGGTAACTTCTTTGAATTTTCATTTTTAGAGGTAATTGATTGCTTAATGGATTCTTAGGGTCAGCATTTTGCACTGTGTTCATAATGGAGTGACCAATGAACAAAGGTCTGTTCGTTGCATTTTTTGCCCACCAATCAACCACTTTTGCGTAATCAGCTGCGGGGTGTCCCACGTGCCAATAAACTTGTGGAATGGTATAATCTATCCACCCTTTTTTTACCCAAAGTAAGATGTCTGCATATAAGTCATCGTAATTCTGTAATGCACGGGTATCACTTCCGTGAGCATACGTTCTTTGATTACGATAAACACCAAAGGGGCTTACTCCAAACTTGACCCAAGGTTTGGTTTCTCTAACGGTTTTATGAATCTGTTCAATCAATAGATTTACATTATTCCTTCTCCAATCTCCACGGTCTTTAAATGATTCGCCAAAGAGAGCAAAGCTGTGATCATCAGGAAACTCTAGCCCTTGTGCTGGATAAGGATAGAAATAATCATCCATATGAATGGCATCCACATCGTAACGCTTGATAATGTCTTTTACAATGGTTATAATGTGCTCCCTACTTTCCGGTAAAGCAGGGTCAAAGAAAAGTTGATTACCATATTGAATAAATCGTTCGGGGTGACGATGGTATATATGCGATGGATCTAAAGGAGTAGACATAGACGATTTTACACGGTATGGATTAATCCACGCATGAAATTCCATGTTTCGCTTGTGACATTCCTCAATCATAAACTCCATAGGGTCCCAAAGAGGAAAAGGTGCTTTTCCTTGAACACCCGTTAAATGACGGCTCCAGGGTTCAATATTCGATTGGTAAAGAGCATCGGCTTCGGGGCGAACTTGAAAAATGATGGCGTTGATTCCTGCTTCTTCCAAGGCATTTAATTGTTCGATAAGATTTTTCTTCATCTCTTCAGTACCTAAACCTCGAAACTGACCATTAACTGCTTGAATCCAGGCACCACGGAATTCTCTTTTAGGATGAAAAGTCTCTATTTGTGCGTATAGAGTGATAGAGGATAAGCATAAAAGCAGTAACAATCCGTTAAGTCTTCTAAATAATAGGTTCATAGTGAATGATCTGTTTAAGTATTCTGTATTGATAGAACACAAAGATAGGTTTAATAAGAAAAAACAATCTCTCTTTTGTTTTATTTTTTACTCGATTCGTTAAATGGTAGCTAAAAGAGGATAGAAGTAATTGTAGCACAATATTATTCACTAACTTTGTAGATTGAAAAAAATAAAAGATGACAAATCAATATATTCATATCAAGGGAGCAAGAGAGAATAACTTAAAAAACATTGAACTCAAGATTCCTCGAAATAAACTGATTGTTATTACCGGACTATCAGGATCGGGAAAAAGCTCTTTGGCTTTTGATACCTTATACGCTGAAGGACAACGCAGGTATGTAGAGAGTCTCTCAAGTTATGCTCGTCAGTTTTTAGGACGAATGAGTAAACCGGAGTGTGATTTTATTAAAGGTATTCCTCCGGCTATTGCTATTGAACAAAAAGTAATTACTCGAAATCCCCGATCAACAGTGGGTACCTCCACCGAGGTTTATGAATATTTACGCCTTCTTTTTGCCCGTGTAGGTAAAACTTATAGCCCAATTAGTGGTGATGAGGTAAAGAAACACTCTGTAGAGGATATTATACAATGTATGATTTCTTATCCAAAAGGGACAAGATATACCATTCTTTCTCCTGTTATTTTAGTGAGAGGGAGAACTCTTAAAGAACAGATGGAGATAGACTTGAAGCAAGGATTTAGCCGTGTGGAAGTTAATGGTGAAATTATTCGAATCGATGAATATAAACCGAAAGAAGATGATGAGGTCTTTATTCTGATTGACCGTTTGGTTACAGACGATACTAAAGAAGCCATTAGTAGGATGACCGATTCTGTAGAAACGGCATTATACGAGGGAGATGGTGCTTGTTATTTGCGTTTTTATTTATCGGATGGTACAACGAAAAGGCACTCTTTTAGTAACCTTTTTACCGCCGATGGAATGACTTTTGAAGAACCTTCAGATCAAATGTTTTCCTTTAATTCTCCAGCAGGTGCTTGTCCTCAATGTGAGGGGTTTGGTAGTATCATTGGAATTGATGAGCATTTAGTAATACCCGATCGTTCTTTATCGGTTTATGACGGGGCTGTGATGTGTTGGAGAGGAGATGTTATGGGTAAATGGAAAGAACAACTGATTCATAATGCGGATAAATTTGACTTTCCTATTTTTACGCCTTACTATGAGCTAACTAAAGAACAACGAAAAGTACTGTGGACCGGAAATCAGTATTTTAAAGGAATAAACGATTTCTTTGAAATGGTGAAAGAGAACCAGTATAAAATTCAATATAGAGTGATGCTTTCACGTTATCGGGGAAAAACAATCTGTCCGGAGTGTGAAGGAACCCGTCTTAAGCCGGAAGCTAGTTATGTTAAGGTAGCAGGTAAAAGTATTACCGATTTAGTAAACCTACCCATAACTGAACTGCAAAAGTTTTTTCAAACACTTACTTTGGATGAGTACCAAACTCAGGTGGCTAAACGAATTCTGCTCGAAATTAATAATCGCATTCAGTTTTTACTTGATGTAGGTTTGGGATATCTAACGTTGAACCGACTCAGTAACTCTCTATCCGGGGGTGAAAGTCAACGCATCAATCTGGCAACCTCTTTAGGGAGCAGTTTAGTAGGTAGTTTATATATATTGGATGAACCTAGTATTGGTTTACACAGTCGGGATACAGATCGTTTGATTAAAGTGCTTAATCAGTTGCAACAATTAGGTAATACTGTGATTATTGTTGAACACGATGAGGAGATAATTAGAGCTGCTGATTATATCATCGATATTGGCCCTGAGGCGGGTCGTTTAGGTGGAGAGGTTGTATATGAAGGAGATATGCATAATCTTCAGAAAGGAAGTAAGAGTCACACTGTTCGTTATCTCTTGGGTGAAGAACAAATAGCCGTTCCTTCTATTCGTCGTCCTTGGAATAATTACATTGAGATTCAAGGGGCACGAGAAAATAATCTGAAAGGAATTAATGTAAAATTCCCTTTGAATATCTTGGCTGTAGTTACCGGTGTTTCAGGGTCGGGGAAAAGTACCTTGGTGAGAGACATTTTTTATAATGCACTTAAGCGTGAATTAGATGAAGGAAAAGAACGCCCTGGAGAATTCACAGCAATAAAAGGAGATATTAAAGAGTTACAACAAGTTGAGTTTGTAGATCAAAACCCTATTGGTCGGTCTTCACGATCTAATCCCGTAACTTATATTAAAGCTTACGATGAAATTCGCAAGTTATGGGCTGAGCAACCTTTAGCTGTTCAGATGGGATATAAGCCGGGTTTCTTTAGTTTTAATACAGATGGTGGGCGATGTGAAGAGTGTAAAGGAGATGGAACCATTACGGTAGAAATGCAATTTATGGCCGATTTAACTTTAACTTGTGAGTCGTGTCATGGAAAACGATTTAAAGCAGAGACACTAGAGGTGGAATATCACGGTCAGAACATTTACGATGTGTTAAATATGACAGTGAATCAAGCCATCGAGTTTTTTACAGCCCATAAACAAGATAAAATCATAAAAAAACTCATTCCACTACAAGAAGTTGGATTAGGCTACATCAAATTAGGACAACCTTCTTCTACTTTGTCTGGTGGAGAGAATCAACGTGTTAAGTTGGCTTATTATTTAAGCCAAGAGAGAGCAAATGCTACTTTGTTTATATTTGATGAACCTACCACTGGACTTCATTTTCATGACATCAATAAACTGTTGACTGCTTTCAATGCTTTGATTGATAGGGGACACTCCATTCTTGTAATTGAGCATAATTTAGAGGTTATTAAATCTGCCGATTACATCATTGATTTAGGTCCCGATGGGGGAGATAAAGGAGGGGAATTGGTGGTGTGTGGTACACCGGAAGAGGTGGCACAATGTGACCAAAGTTTCACCGGCTCTTTTTTGAAAGAGAAGCTACAATAAACTAATGTATCATAGAACAAAAAAGCTCAAGAAAATCATTTCTTGAGCTTTTTTGTTCTATGATTGTTTTTTTAGAAGTAAAGTCCAATTCCAATTTTGAAACCTAATTCAGAGAAATCACTATCCTTAAAGCTTTGATTGTAGTATAATGCCGGTTCAATGGTTACATTTTTAGCAACAAAGAAGGCATAACCAACTTGTGCTTTTAATCCAAAATCGGTGATGTTACTAAAATGCTTAAAGTCATAGCGAGTAGCATTTAAGCCCGCACCTAAATAAATGCCTGTTTTTTCGAAGTAATAACGGCCACCAACACCTATCTGATATGCATCAATAGGACTTGTCCATTCAGCAGCGCCTTCTACTAATAAAGCTACATTGTCCACAATGAAAGCTCCACCTTCTACTCCGAAACCAAAAGTTGCTTTAGCATTTTTGTTCCATGAGAACCCTAGTCCTGACACGGATGGATTAACAATCCAATTTCCTTTTTCAAACTGTGCCTGAGCACTTAAAGATAAGATTAAGAGACCGACTACAAATAAAATTTTTTTCATACTAATTTTTATTATTGTTAGTGTTTGATTGATTATTACTCTCTTCTCTACGACGTTTAATATTTTCTTTTTTTCTTAATACCCACCAAAGAAGAAAAATAATGATGTAAGAAACTGCTATTGTAATGTATTTTTCCAAATTACTTACTTCGTGGTTCTTGGGGACTAAATAGGCCATCATTGCTGTAACATATAGGAATAGAGCAATGAATACCCAGGTCGATTTTCTTCTTTTTTTCATATTAATCTTTTACTCGTAGAAAACTGAAAGTACAAAAATAGTCTTTATATAGAAAAAAGGGATAACATAAAGGCTTTTTTATTAGTTTTGCTACCATTATAACATAAAGGCATGAAACAAAGTTTACTCATACTCTATCTATTACTCGCTTTTTCTGTGCTCAACGCACAACCCAAGCAAGAAGTACGTGCAGCTTGGTTGACAACGGCTTATGGTTTGGATTGGCCACGAATTAAAGTGCGTAACCCTGGTGATATTATTCGACAAAAAGAAGAGTTGGTACATATTTTAGATCAGCTGAAAGAAGCTAATTTTAATACTGTACTTTTTCAAGCTAGAACTCGTAGTGCTGTTTTCTATCGTTCTAAAATAGAGCCTTTTGATGGTGAACTGACAGGAGTAAAAGGTCGTGATCCGGGATATGACCCTTTGGCTTTTGTTATTGAAGAATGTCACAAACGAGGTATGGAGTGTCATGCTTGGCTTGTAGCCATACCACTTGGGTCACAGAGCTATATCCGCTCTATGGGAAATCAATCGGTGGTGAAAAAGAAACCGGCTCTTTGTGTTCACTACAATAAACAATACTTCTTAAACCCGGGCCATCCGGAAACGAAACATTATTTTATGAGTCTTGTGGATGAAGTTATCAGAGGGTATGACATTGATGGTATTCATTTTGATTTTTTGCGTTACCCTGAACGAGCCGTTCGTTTTCCAGATCAAAAAGAGTTTAGAAAACAGGGTAAAGGAATGACTTTGGAGCAATGGAGAAAAGAGAATTTAACAGCCATTGTTCGTCATGTCTATCACGGAACAAAACGCATTAAACCTTGGGTGAAAGTTAGTTCTTCTCCGGTTGGTAAATTGAAAGACACCTATAGATACTCTTCTAAAGGGTGGAATGCATACGATGTGGTTCACCAAGATGTAAATCAATGGTTGAAAGAAGGGATTCAAGATCAGATTTACCCTATGATGTATTTCACCGGAAATAATTTTTATCCTTTTGCTTTGGATTGGCAAGAGCGAGCTAACGGAAGACATATTATACCCGGTTTGGGTATTTATTTTCTTGATCCCAGTGAAGGAAATTGGACCCTTGATGAAGTAGAACGTCAACTCTATTTTTTACGAAATCATAAATTGCAGGGTGCAGCTTTTTTCCGTACAGAGTTTTTGATTAAAGACACGAAACAAGTGTTTAGCTTAATAAAAGAGAAATTTTATGATTATCCTGCCCTCCAGCCTGCTATGCCTTGGCTTAAGAGTGAATTGCCTTCTTCTCCTGCCAATTTACAAGCAGAACGAGTAAATGTGGGATATACTCATCTGAAATGGGATGCTTCTGTTTCGTCTCAAAAAGAAACGGTTTACTATGTGGTTTATGGATCAAATGAATATCCTGTTGATTGTAGCAGACCCGAAAATATTTTAAGTCAACGTGTGAATGATAATGAATATGTTTATGCTCCCATATTGCCTTGGAAAGCGGTTCGTTTTTTTGCTGTATCTACTATTGATCGGTATGGAAATGAGAGTGAATCTATTCAACTATCACCCA
>CAZOVL010000064.1:0-15747 GCA_964583185.1 uncultured Bacteroides sp.
GCTAAATCGTTATTTTTAACTGATTTAGCGTTTTTATAGAGTACCCAGACCCGGGGTCGAACCGGGATGGATAAATCCACTGGTGTTTGAGACCAGCGCGTCTACCGATTCCGCCATCTGGGCAATTTTGAGTTACAAATATACGTCTTTTTTCAATAACACCAAGAAGTAGTCAAAAAAAGATGAATACAAATCACTCTTTTCCTTTTTTATTCGCTCTATAGGCTATGTTTCGAGGGTGATGCTCTATAATTTCACTGCGCAATCGCTCTCGATCCACGTGGGTATAGATTTCGGTCGTTGCAATGGATTCGTGTCCCAACATCGACTGGATCACCCGAAGATTGGCTCCGCCTTCCAGTAAATGTGTAGCAAAAGAGTGCCGCAACGTATGTGGGCTGACTTTTTTATCAATCCCGGCTGCCTCTGCTGCATTCTGGACAATAATAAAAATCATGTTTCGTGTCAACTGTCTTCCTCTCCGATTGAGAAAAAGAATGTCTTGCGACTCTTTTTTGATATCCAACTCATTTCTGTGATATAAATAAAGCTTAATTTCGTGTATGGCTCGTTCCGATATAGGCACCAAACGTTGCTTACTCCCTTTGCCCGTTACCCTAATAAAGTTCTCTTCTAAATACAGCTCCGATATTTTCAATCCTGTAAGTTCCGATACTCGCAACCCACAACTATAGAGAGTCTCTATAATGGCTCTATTGCGTTGCCCCTCATTAGAACTTAAGTCTATTGTAGATAACATCGCATCAATCTCCTCTACCGAGAGGATTTCGGGTATCTTAAATCCTATTTTGGGGCTTTCTAGCAACTCACTGGGGTCTGCATCCATATAACTTTCCAATAATAAAAAATTAAAGAACGACTTAATACCCGAGAGAATTCGGGCTTGAGACCGAGCGTGTATACCCAATGTATGCAGTTGATTAGAAAATTGCTGCAAGTCTTTCAATTTCACCTCTCTTAATGTAACATTCTCATCCATTAAGTAAGAAAAAAGTTTCTTTATATCGTTCAGATAAGCCTCAATGGTATTTTCAGATAAAGATCTTTCCAACTGTAAATAGAGTTCATATTTCTGTAACAGACGCTCATAATGCTTCTTATTGGATAAAATATCTTTATTATTCATTTCTTTTTCTAACTTTGCAGTATTCTAGGATAATAATTTCACCTCTATAACAAATATAGAAAATTCATTGATTGGAATTATGAAAATTGAAATAATAAATGGGCCAAACTTAAATTTGATTGGCAAAAGAGAGCCCTCAATTTATGGGAGTATGACGCTTGATGAATACTTTGGAGTATTACAGAAAGATTATCCTTCTATTTCTATCGAAACATTTCAATCGAACATAGAGGGAGAATTAATTAACCACATTCAAAAAGTTGGATTCACCGCTAACGGAATTATTCTCAATGCCGGTGCCTACACACATACCTCTATTGCTTTACAAGATGCCATACGTTCAATACCCGCTCCGGTTATTGAAGTTCACATTTCCAATGTACACCAAAGAGAGGAATATAGACATCGCTCAATGATTGCTTCTGCTTGTCAAGGGGTAATTTGTGGTTTTGGATTACATTCATACCGCTTAGCACTTGAAGGCCTTCTTATGTTAAACAAATAATTATATAGATATATGCTACTCAAACAAACTAAAATTGTTGCCACTATCTCCGATGAACGCTGTGATGTAGATTTTCTAAGCAGCCTATTCTCATCAGGAGTGAATGTTGTTAGAATAAATACAGCTCACGCCGCAGGAGAAGGCATTGTAAAGATCATTAATAATGTTCGCTCGGTTTCTAACCGAATCGCCCTGTTAATGGATACCAAAGGTCCTGAAATTCGTACAACAGCAAACGAAGACAATGCTATAATTGAATTTAAGACTGATGACATTGTAAAAGTATATGCTGATCCTAATAGATTATCTGCTAAAGGAGCCATTGCTGTTTCTTATGTAGATTTAGTGAAAGATCTAAAGATTGGTGAAGACATTTTAATTGACGATGGAGACCTAGACTTGGTTGTAATTGACAAAAAAGAAGATTACCTTCTCTGTAAAGCAAAGAATAATGCAAAACTAGGTAGCCGCAAAAGTGTAAACATCCCTGGAGTACGAATCAATCTACCTTCTATTACAGAAAAAGACAGAAATAATATTCTTTTTGCCATTGAGCAAGATATTGACTTCATTGCTCACTCCTTTGTTCGCAATAAAGAAGATGTGTTGGCCATTCGTGAGATTTTAGACGCACATAACAGCGACATTCAAATCATAGCTAAAATTGAAAATCAAGAAGGTGTAGATAATATCGACGAGATTATTAACGTAGCCGATGGAGTTATGATTGCTCGTGGTGACCTGGGTATTGAGGTGGCTCAGGAGAAAATTCCAGGCATTCAAAGAAAGCTTATCAAAGTTTGTATGCTGGCTAAAAAACCGGTAATTGTAGCCACTCAAATGTTACACTCTATGATCCAAAATCCTCGCCCAACTCGTGCTGAGGTTACGGACATTGCCAATGCCATCTATTATAGAACAGACGCATTGATGCTTAGTGGTGAAACGGCTTATGGTAGTTATCCTCTGGAAGCTGTAAAAACAATGACCCGTGTAGCTGCCCAAACAGAAGAAGATCAGCAGGAAGAAGAGATAAATATTCCTTTAGACCCTAACAATCCGGATGTAACTGCATTTTTGGCAAAACAAGCGGTAAAAGCAACGAACCTCTTAGGCCTTAAAGCCATTATTACCGATAGTTTCAGCGGAAGAACAGCTCGTAACTTGGCTGCATTTAGAGGCCACTACCCTGTTCTGGCTATTTGCTACAAAGAAAAAACAATGCGCCATTTGGCTCTTTCCTTTGGTATAGAAGCTATTTATATGCCTGAGCTTGCTAACGGACAAGAGTATTACTTTGCTGCATTAAGACGTTTGATTAATGATGGAATACTCTGTATGACCGATCGTGTAGGTTATTTAAGTAGTGGAAAAATAGGTACACAAACCTCCTTCTTGGAAATAAACACAGTAGGTGACGTTTTAAATAATGCGGAAGATTTAGTATTACCTAACAAAAACCGCTACCTATAAATGAAAGTATCTCAATCGATAGAAGATTATATATTAAACCATATCGATGAGGAAAGTGAGTATCTCAAACAACTATACCGAGATACTCACATCAAACTTTTACGTCCCCGAATGGCTTCAGGACATCTGCAAGGAAGAGTATTAAAGATGTTCGTTGAAATGATTCAACCCCGGAAGATAGTTGAAATTGGCACTTATAGCGGATATTCGGCACTCTGTTTAGCTGAAGGACTTCCTGAAAATGGAATGCTTTACACCTTTGAAATCAATGATGAAATGGAGGATTTTACGCGCCCCTGGATAGAGCAGTCGCCCGTAGCCGATAAAATAAAATTCATTATTGGAGATGCCTTAGAGTTAATTCCTCAATTAAATGTTACCTTTGATATGGCTTTTATTGATGGAAACAAAAGAAACTACGCAGCTTATTATGAACTGATACTTTCTTATTTACGCAAAGGAGGGTTTATGCTAGTAGATAACACCCTTTGGGATGGACACGTGGTTGAAGAAGTAAAACAAAACGATTACCAAACAAAAGGCATACTAACCTTCAATGAATTGGTAGCCAAAGACCCTCGGGTAGAAACGGTCATCCTACCTCTACGCGATGGTTTAACACTCATACGAAAGAAATAAATTATGGAAACTACAAGACAAAGTAAAATTGCTCGTTTAATACAAAAAGAGCTGAGCGAGCTCTTTCTTCTACAAGCTAAATCTATGCCCGGCATACTTCTTACAGTAAGTGAAGTTAGGGTTACCCCCGATTTAAGCATTGCCTATGTTTACCTTAGCGTGTTTCCTTCGGATAAAGGAGAGGACCTTGTAAAAAGCATCAACGCTAAAACCATACGATACGATTTGGGAAAACGTCTTCGTCACCAACTACGTATTATTCCTGATTTACGTTTCTTCTTGGATAGTTCACTAGATTACATCGAAAAAATAGATTCATTATTGAAGTGAAACTAGCATTTTATATTGCTAAGCGTTATTTCTTTTCTAAAAAAAAGCATAACGCCATTAACATCATATCAGGAATCTCGGTTTGTGGGGTATCTTTGGCCACCTTGGCTCTAGTTTGCACCCTTTCTGTTTTTAACGGTTTTCAAGATATGGTGGCTTACTTTTTTACAGCCTTTGATCCGGACATCAAAATCACCAGTCGTAATGGTAAAGTTTTTGATGAAGAAGACTCATTGCTAATTCCTGTATTTCAACATCCTTCCATCTTAGCATACAGTAAAACACTGGAAGATAAAGCCATTGTTGAATATAAGGGCAGACAGACAGTAGTTATTATCAAGGGAGTAGATGAGTCATTCAATAAAGTCAATGCCATTGATAGTGTATTATATGGCAATCAAGAGTTTATTTTAGAAGATCCTATTGTACACTATGCCATAATGGGCGTGGAACTGGTTTCAGTATTGGGAACAGGCGTAAAATTCATTGATCCACTACAGGTTCACGCACCTAAACGCCTATCCAGAGTAAATATGACAAACCCGGCCACATCATTTAACACGGAGCAACTTTATTCCAGTGGAACCGTTTTTGAGGTTAACCAGCAACCTTACGATGGGCAATACATTTTATCTTCTCTTACCTTTGCCCGGAATCTTTTTCAGTATGATTCTGAAATCTCAGCCTTAGAACTAAAGGTTAAAGACCCTAAATCGGTTAATAAAATCATTAAACAGCTCCGAAAAGAGTTGGGTTCCAATTTCATAGTTCAAAACCGGATAGAACAGCAGGCTGATGTTTTCAAGATTATGGAGATAGAGAAATTGATATCGTATATTTTTCTATCCTTTATTTTAGTTATTGCTAGCTTCAACATCATCGGTTCACTTTCTATGCTAATGCTCGACAAGAAAGAAGATGTGAAAACGCTCCAAAATCTGGGAGCCAGTCCTCGATTGATTTCTTCCATTTTTTTAATGGAAGGGCGACTCATTACCTTATTTGGAGCAATTTCAGGAGTTATCCTTGGTTTATTGCTTTGCTACATTCAAATTAAGTTTGGCGTATTATCTTTGAATGCCGTTGGAAATAGCTTTGTACTCAGTGCGTATCCTGTAAGTGTACACTTCACCGATATTCTTTTAATTTTAATCACAGTTACAATCATAGGTTTTATAGCCACTTGGTACCCGGTAAAATATTTCACTAAACGTTTATTAAATAAACAATAAGTAGTAATGAATAGGCGTATTCTACAATTAAAACGTATAGGAGCTAAACTAAAACGAATTCCATATCGTAAAGGGTATGGTGTACATTCTCCTTTTGCTTTTCGATTAATAACCGAAGTCATCTCCGAATCGTATCCTTACTATGGGTATACCGACATAAAAAAGAGTCTTAATACACCACGCATTCTTTCAACTAAAGTTCTAAAGCTTATTTTCAGATTGGTAAATTGGCTACAACCAATTACTATTCTTGAGGTTGGATCTGTTTCAATCCTAGAGATTCCTGTTACTAAAGCAAAGAAGAACGTTCAGTTTATTCACACTGAAACGCTTGATTCTTTATCGGAAACAAAACATTTAAGAGCCGACCTTGTTTTTATTCATAATAAGACAGCAGAAACACTTAAAGAGACAAAAGAAAATCTACTCAAATTAGTTCATTCCAATTCTTTGGTAGTTATTTCAGGAATAGGCTATTCAAAAGAGATGAAAGCGCTTTGGGACAACATACAACAAGATGAACGAGTAGGGATTACATTTGATTTATACGAAGTGGGACTGGTCTTTTTTGATTTAGAGATGAATAAACAAGATTATAAAGTTAATTTTTAGATCTTAAAAACCACAACGATGAAAAAAAGTTATATCTATACAAAAGGAGGTGACAAAGGAAAAACCTCACTCATTGGAGGAACTCGTGTTTCAAAAAGTGAGAAGCAATTAGAGGCGTACGGAACTGTTGATGAACTCAATGCCAACATCGGATTATTAGTTTCGTTATTACAAAACGAAGAGGACAAGCACTATCTTGTTACCATTCAGCACCAACTTTTTACTTTAGGAGCTTATTTAGCTACAGATTTTCAAAAGGAAAATGCAATTAACGAAGCCCACGACATTGCTCTTGAAGAGATTGAAAAATTAGAAACTACAATTGATGAAATAGATGCTCAACTTCCTTCACTAAAAAGTTTTATTATTCCAGGGGGATCAACAGCTTCAGCTTCAGCACACCTATGCAGAACAGTATGCCGTAGAGCCGAAAGAATTATTGTTGCTCTAGCCCAAGAATTACCCTTGTCCGATAATATCTTAGCTTATTTGAATAGATTATCAGACTATTTCTTTGTTTTATCCCGAAAACTCAACATAGATCATAATTTTCAAGAACAATTATGGCAGAATAATTGGAAATGAGAAAATATATTCTATTTTTGCGAAAGGAAAAAAAGAATAGTTTAACAAATAAAAAATAAAAGATTATGTATTGGACATTAGAGTTAGCTTCAAGGCTTGAAGATGCTCCTTGGCCAGCAACTAAGGAAGAGTTAATTGATTTTGCTATGCGTTCAGGCGCACCTATGGAGGTTATTGAAAACTTACAGATGATTGAAGATGAGGGCGAAGTTTATGAAACCATTGAAGACATCTGGCCCGATTATCCTAGTAAAGAAGACTTCTTCTTTAACGAAGACGAATACTAAATGTAATCAAGATAAAAAAACAGGACCTTAAACTTAAGCGTCCTGTTTTTTTATACCTTAATAAGTAGCCCTGAATGGTCTGCTCCCCTTACCATTCAAAGAGGCCTGTTTTATTTCACTGAATTCTTTACAATCTATACACACAGCCTGATAGGTCAATAAATAGTTGGAGAAACAATAATTTTCATCTTTTTATACTATTCCAGAGACAAATAAAGATGGAAAATAGATGTGAGAAAAGAGGCAACAGTTAACTGCAAACAAATTCTTGCTTGTCACAGAAAAATAAAGGTCTTAGACCCAAGGGGTGTCGGTCTAGGACCTAAGCCCCTTCGGTCTAGGACCGAGAAGCCTTCAGTCCTAGACCGACTTTATCCCACCCCACACTCCCTCTGAAGCCGATTTATAATTGACCTTAAAATGTAATTATAAAGCAAACCAAAGTGTGTTATTCTCTTTTATCTTATCTTTGTGATGGAGAGAAACAAACGCCTATAAATTATATGAAATATTCTTTATTTGCCCCTGCAAAAATTGATACTACGATTCTTTTACCGGCATCAAAAAGTATCAGTAACCGAGCATTACTTATTAATGCACTGATTCAAAATGGAAATCCCATTCAGAACCTATCCGATTGTGATGACACGCAGGTTATGATAAAAGCACTTACTAAGGGAGAAGAAATCATTGATATATTAGCTGCCGGCACAGCTATGCGATTTCTTACGGCTTACTTCAGCTTAACCGAAGGAACACATATATTAACCGGTACTAAGCGAATGCAAGAACGCCCCATTCAGATTTTAGTCGATGCACTGCGTCAACTGGGTGCAACCATTGAGTACACACAAAAAGAAGGATATCCTCCCCTGAAAATAACAGGGAAACCATTAAAAGGAGGGAGGATTACAATCAAAGGCAATACCAGCTCTCAGTTTCTGTCTGCCCTCTTACTTATTGCGCCCTATCTTGAGGAGGGACTTACCTTAACGATTGAGGGTGAATTAATTTCCAGACCTTACATTGACATCACATTAAATGTAATGAAAGACTTTGGTGCATTGGCTCAATGGAAATCTCCTCAGGTAATACGTGTGGAGCATCAACCCTATAAAAAGACCGAGTACACCATTGAAAGCGATTGGAGTGCGGCCTCGTATTGGTATGCTTTAGTGGCATTAACACCGGAAGCCAAAGTTATTCTGCCCAACCTTTATAAAAACAGTTATCAGGGAGATCATCAAGGGAAAGAGCTTTTTTCCCAATTAGGAGTACGCACGGAATATACTGATGGGGCTGTGGTTCTAACTCAATGCCCTATTGAAGTAAAATCCTTGCAGGCCAACTTTGTAGAGATACCCGACTTAGCTCAAACTTTTGTTGTGGCTTGTTGTTTATTGAACATCCCTTTTGAGTTTACCGGATTACAAAGTTTAAAAATAAAAGAGACCGACCGGATGGAAGCACTAATCCAAGAGATGAAAAAACTGGGCTACATTTTACACTCTCAAAACAACAACACACTGTTGTGGAGAGGAGAACGTATAACCCCTCAAGGAAATCCTGAAATTGCAACTTATGAAGATCACCGAATGGCGATGTCTTTTGCCCCTGCAGCTCAGTTTTTTGCGGGTTTAACCATAAAAGACCCTATGGTGGTAACTAAATCCTATCCTAACTTTTGGAACGATTTATCGACGGCAGGTTTTAGAATTTCAAAACAAGAGTAGTGGCTTTTCTATTTAATTCCTTAACTTTGCTCAACATTGATTCCTGGAGATTATGAAGATATTGTTATTAGCTCTGATACTTTTAGCTGTAGTTTCACTTATCATTGGCTATTTCCGAAACAAAAGCATTCAAAAAAAGATAGACAAAGGAGAATTAGAGGATTTTCCTGATGTTGTTGAAGTGGACACAGAGTGTTGTGGACAACACGAGATTTGTGAAAAAGAAAGTCTTATTGCTGCCGTAAGCCAAAATATTGAATATTACGATGACGAAGAACTAGATCAGTATAGAGGGTTAACTTCTGAAGAATACACTAGCAGCCAAGCGGACCAATTCAGAGATATTTTCTATACGATGCTCGATACCGATGTAGCAGGTTGGGTTAGAAGCCTTCAACATAGAAACATAGAACTACCCGAAGAAATAAAAGACGAGGTATTTTTAATTGTAGGAGAAAGAAGGGCCAAAGCAACAAAAAACTAAAACACCTTTAATAAATGGAGTTACTTAACTACACCTTCTTTCAATATGCCTTACTAGGAAGCCTATTAACCAGTATTTGCTGTGGCATTATTGGAACTTATATTGTAACTCGTCGCCTGGTGTTTATCAGTGGGGGAATCACACACGCTTCGTACGGAGGTATTGGAATAGGATTATATACAGGAATATCCCCCATTCTTTCAGCTGCCGTTTTTGCCACACTCACAGCTTTTGGCGTAGAGTGGATGACAACTAAAAAAAATATACGTGAAGATTCTTCCATTGCTATGTTTTGGACCTTTGGAATGGCCATTGGAATTATCTTCAGCTATTTATCTCCCGGATACTCTCCCGACTTATCCTATCTTTTTGGTAACATATTAACAGTTGAAACATCCGATTTATGGCTTTTGGCTAGCATTTCGGTTTTACTGATTCTCTTTTTCTCTTTCTTTCTACGTACCATTGTGTCTGTAGCATTCGACAGAGAGTTTGCTCAATCGCAAGGCATTCCGGTTACTTTTTTTGAGTATATTCTAATGTTCTTCATCGCCATAACCATTGTGGGATGTTTGCGTATGGTGGGTATTGTTCTGGTCATATCCCTACTGACAATACCTCAAATGACTGCAAACCTATTTACAAATCACTTTAAACGAATGATATTCTATTCCATCTTGATTAGCTTCTTAAACTGTATAGGTGGTTTATTCATCTCTTACTATCTGGAAGTTCCTTCAGGTGCTACAATCATATTTTTCACCATCATTATCTATGTGCTAGCCCGAATAGTTTACAACTTGAGACTTAAAAACAATAAAATAAAATGAAACTTGTCATAGAATCTTTAGATCAAATAGAGGACTGTGCCCAAATGTTTATTGAACAAGCACTTCCCAACCATAAAATTATTGCCTTTTACGGATCAATGGGTGCAGGAAAGACCACCTTTATCAAAGCCATATGCGAGGTGTTAGGTGTAACCGACTCCATTACCTCTCCTACTTTTGCAATTATAAACGAATATCATACCCCACAGCTCGAAGCTCCAATATATCACTTTGACTTTTATAGAATAAAAAAACTAGAAGAAGCTTATGATATGGGATATGAAGAGTATTTCTATAATAAAGGATTATGTTTTATTGAATGGCCGGAACTGATAGAAGAACTTCTTCCGGAAGACACCCTTAAAATCACCATAGAAGAACAACCCGACGGTACAAGGCTTGTATCCTGGTAAAATAGAAACACAGTTAAAACTAAGATTAATAAAGAACTTAAAAACACCCAAACAGAAGTTGAGCAATGAAGAAACTTGTAATTTTTGATTTAGATGGAACCTTAATTAATAGTATAAAAGATTTAGCAGTCAGTACAAACTTTGCCTTGCAACAATTAAACTATCCAATTCATCCAACTGAAGATTACAACTTAATGGTAGGGAATGGAATTAATAAACTTTTTGAGCGTGCACTACCTCAGGGAGAAAAAACAGAAGAGAACACCTTAAAAATGCGTGAAATTTTCCTGAAACATTACGATGAACACATTGCCGACTATACGCAACCCTATTTAGGTATCTCTGAACTGTTGGAGAAACTGCAAAGCCATAAAATGCTTTTAGCCGTTGCTTCAAACAAATATCAGCAGGGTACAGAAAAACTCGTTCGTCGCCTTTTCCCATCCATTCCTTTTATAGCAACCTTAGGACAACGCAAAGAGGTTCCTAGCAAACCCGACCCCACTATATTAATGGAAATCATAGAAAAAGCAGGAGTTTCACCTAAAGAAACATTAATGATTGGGGATTCAGGTGTAGATATGCAAACAGCTAACAATGCGAATGTAGATGCCTGCGGAGTGCTTTGGGGCTTTCGTTCTTTAGAAGAGTTAAAGCAATTTCACCCTAAACACATCGTAAATAAACCCCAAGAAATTCTTGATTTACTTGGGGTAAAATAAACAGGGTAAATATAAAATCCAATATAGAAAAAAGAGAGGAGTACACTGTTTTAGCAATATACCCCTCTCCTTATTTGATTATTCTTTAAGCTCTCTTACTCAACATTATTCTTACGATTCAACAGAAATTTCTCCATATACTCAGAAGGTGTCAATTCGAACTCACGCTTAAAACAAGAACTGAAATATTTTGGATCATTAAACCCAACCGTATAGGCCAATTCAGAAATTCGGATAGTCTCTCCTTTCTCTTCCAATACACGAGCTGCTGCTTTTAATCGGATATTATTGATAAAAGCAGGAGTACTTAGCCCGGTTAACGATTTCAACTTCCTATATAAAGTAGATTTGCTAGTTCCCATTTCTTCTGAGAATAAGGTTTGATCAAAATCAGAATTCGAAAGATGCTTATTGACGCAAGCCACTGCCTGCTCTATAAAATCCTCATCTACACTAGTATAGTTAAGCTCCTTGATGTCAAAAATCAATTGCTCCTTAAAGTCTTTAATCTTTCGTTCACGCCCCTCCAGTAAATTCTTAATACGAGCATACAGAACAGTTAAATTAAAAGGCTTACTAATATAGGCATCAGCACCAACCTCATAAGCCTGAACCCTATCTTGTTCAGTATTCTTGGCCGTTAATAAAATAACAGGAATATGACTGTAATCAAGGTTGCTTTTCACCTCTTTACACAAAACCAATCCATCCATTACAGGCATCATAACGTCAGAAACAATTAAATCCACCTCTTTTTTAGCTAAAACATCCAAAGCCTTCTCTCCATCAACAGCGGTAATCACATTATATTCCTTACCTAAAAGTTTCACCATTAAACTCAATAGATCTTCATTGTCTTCAACCACTAAAAGTGTATACTCAAAATGGCTCTTTTCTTTGGTTGAACCAGCCTCAACAACTACACTCGGTTCGTCCGCTGAGTCGGTAGGAATGTATACATCTTCTTCAATTTGCACATCTTTGAAGCTCGAACGAGAAATAGGAAGTTCAACAAAAAAAGTAGTACCTTTCCCCACATCGCTCTCCAACCAAATTTCACCCCGATGCAATTCAACTAAATCTTTAGTCAGAGATAAACCAATACCTGTTCCAACAGTATTGTACTCTCTATATTCTCCCTCATAAAACCGCTTAAATAAGTCTTTTTGTTTTTCTTTAGAGATTCCCGCACCATTATCTTTTACGGTCAACAACACAAAATTATCATCCTCTTCTTTATAAGACAAAGACACTTCAACTTCACCTCCAGGCACATTATACTTTGTTGCATTGGACAGAAGATTGTATAATATCTTATCCACTTTATCCACATCAAAGAAACCATTGATTACATTAGGTTCCGTTTTGATATAGAACCTCAGGTCCTGTTTCTTAATCAGTGGATAAAAACTATTGGCTCCATTACGAATAAACAAGGCGATATCTCCATAAGAAACCTTTAACTTCAGATTTCCTGACTCTGCTTTTCTAAACTCTAAGATCTGTCTCAACAATCGCATCAAACGACGCAAATTACTTTTCATCACATCGTAAGAAGACTTGTATTGTGGCTCCTCTAAAACCAACTCATCTACTGTGGCTGAGATTACGGTAAGTGGGGTCAACAACTCGTGCGTTATATTTGTAAAAAATTGTAGCTTCGCATGATTTAATTCATCGGATTGTTTTTTCTCCAACTCCCTTAGTCTCAACCGGTTTCTCAATATTAACCGATTACTAGCCTGTTTAAACAGAAAGTAAGCAATACCAATAGCAATGAAGAAATAGAGTATAAAAGCCCACCAAGTCAACCAAAAAGGAGGATGAACAACTATATTCACTTTTTTCTCATATTCGCTCCACACACCATGCTCATTGGTAGCTTTAAGTAAAAAAGTATATTTTCCACTCTGCAAATTATTATAGGTAGCATAACGCTGATTTGCATCTGTATACCTCCACTCCGAATCAAAATTCTCGAGTTTATAAGCATACTTATTTCTTTTTGGATTTCGATAAGTTAAAGAAGCAAATTCAAAAGTAAAATTATTGTTTGCATGAGAAATAGTTAAGTCTTCGGTAAACGAAGGCATAAAAGGGGTTATCTTTTCCCGTTGATGCAAAGGAAAAGAGGTCAAAGACTTGTTGGCAATTGTTATATCCGTAATGTAAAACTTAAAAGGCTCTTTAATCAATCTTATCTCACTAGGGCGAAACTTATTGTACCCTTTATGACCTCCAAAGTAAAGAATACCGTCTTTATAAAAACCCGAACGCGTTATAAAGTAATTATCAACTAAGCCATCCTCTTTAGTAAACAAAAAAGTTTCTCGCTCTTTTTCTCCATTTTTCCGAGTTAAGCAAATCAATCCCTGATTTGTAGTCAACCATAGATTCCCCAATTCATCTCCCATAACACAGGATATACCATCCAAATAGAGATTGTATTTTTTTCCATAATCTACAAACGCATCCTTTGACGAATCATAGGCATATAGACCTCCATTTCTTGTACCCACCCATAATTCATTTTCCTCATCTACATACAAATCCGAAATAAACTGCAAAGGTGTAAGTTTGTCATCTGTCAGGTAACTCTTCAACTTTAAGTTCTTCAAGGAGTTGAAATCTCCTTGAATTTTAATTACTCCATGAGCTCCCGTTCCTACCCATAGAGTTCCCTCTTTATCTTCCACCATTTTTTGAACATTAACGAAAGATAAATCTATATTCTCTATCAAGTCTTCCAACAAGAATTCTTCTCCACCTTGAGTTTTTAAGCCGATACCGGAACGAGTACCAATCCATAAATTATTTGACTGATCATTGTATATGCTATAGACATTATCATCTCGCATAAACTTAGAGTTATGGGCATTATATCGTCTAATTGGTTCGCCTTTTCTATAACAATACAAACCACCTCCAAAGGTACCGAACCACATACTGTTGTCCCACTCACTCTCTTCCATTGAGTAGATAGAACCGATATCTCCCAAATTCTTTAATTCAGGAATATCCGAACTGTATTTAAAAACAGACTCACCATTTTCTTGAACCGCCAAACCTAAACTTCCCACTCCTATCCACAAATTGTCCTGTGAATCCATATACAGGGAGCGAATAGCCTGTGTAGTTACATTCTTATTGCTAAAATTGATTCGAGGATATTCAAAACCGGTCTTTTCTATTTCAGCTAAATACACTCCACCACCGATTGACCCTAACCACATATTACCAAAATTATCATAAAACAAGCTGTTCACTTCATCACAAGGAATTGAGAACTCACTGTTTTTAGGTCTAAAGCTATAGAAAGAGCCAACATTATTTAAGTCCATCAGGCTTAGCCCTTTACGTGCACCAATCCATAATGTTTGATTTACCGTATCTTCTTTAATGGCATAAATCCGATCATCCACCAAAGACCTATCATTGGATGAATCATACATATATGTTTTCCATGAAAACTGTTCCAAATCATAAGGATTTATTAATAGTGTTAACCCAGAGTTCCAACTACCCACCCAGATATTCTTCTGAGAATCCTCAAATAAAACATGAGCAGAGTTATCGGTATTCATTTGAGGATAACGATAGAGTTTATTTTCTCCAAAAGAATAACGATATAGACCGGAAGACCAAGTTCCAATCCATAAATCTCCACGTGAATCTTCCATCATAGACTTAACAGAAACAGTACCTAAATCAGTTGAAGCATTAAATGTTCCAAAATGCACCTGCTTTGATTCCTCATCATAGATTCCCAATCCGGCATCCGTTCCAATCAACACCTCTTGTCTTTTGGTAACAAATAAAGAAGATATAGCATTTACAGCCCGATTGGAACCCAAGAGTAAAGAAGTAATAACTCCTGTTTTCTTATCCAATATATTCAACCCACTCTCTGTTCCTATCCATAAACGAGATAAACTATCACAAACTATGCTATACACGTTATTATTGGTCAACAGTGAAGGGTTATTTACATCGGAACGATAAAGCTTCACTCCATAGCCATCATACATACACAGACCATTCCGGGTACCTAACCAAATGAAACCATTGTGGTCTTGATAGACCTGTTGTACTTCGTTAGTTGGTATTCCTTTTAATCCTTCTACGCTTTTAAATTCAAGTATCTCTTTATTTTGAGCCTCAAGAAAGATGCTAAAAACAAATAACACAATAAGAAGGCTTGTCTTTCTGAAAATGAATGGATTGATTCTCATATAATTCTTCATAGCATTGTCTTTTCCTACACAAATATAAAACCTTATTCCCTTATTTCATCTACATTAATTCAAAAGCAATCAAAATAGTATGGCAATGTGCATTTATTTACTTTACTTTATTACTTCTAGAAAAGAAAAAGACAAAAGATAAATAATATTATGGCAAAGTTTACCAACAAGAAACAAAAAAGGAAAACAAAAAAAGAGATTACCGACGT
The DNA here is from genome assembly GCA_964583185.1 of uncultured Bacteroides sp. Classification (GTDB taxonomy): domain Bacteria; phylum Bacteroidota; class Bacteroidia; order Bacteroidales; family Bacteroidaceae; genus Bacteroides_E. The sequence continues at coordinate 15,446 of CAZOVL010000064.1, forward strand.
GTTAGTTGCTCTTTTTAAAGAAGCCCCCTCTACAACATTTACCCAAAACAAAATATGCACATTATTAAAGCTGAAAACTCATCCACAAAAAATGCTTTGTCGCGATTTGATGGAAACCTTGGTTAATGATGATTTCTTGATTGAACAAGGAAAAGGAAAATACAAATTAAACCAGAGAGGCATTGTTTTAACGGGTACTTTTCAACGCAAAAGCAATGGTAAAAACTCGTTCCATCCTGATGATGAAGGCGAACCAATCTTTATTGCAGAACGTAATTCCGGACACGCAATGAATAATGACA
>CAZOVL010000065.1:0-15582 GCA_964583185.1 uncultured Bacteroides sp.
TTAGGGCGCTCCAATACGTGAGAAGGATGTAAATCGGAAAGTGTATCATTTAAGTTAGGTTTCAAAGCAACCCCCTCGAAAGTCCAATTGTATAGGTCTTTTGAAGAGTAGCACGATACACCACCTGTTTCGGTTCGGTAACACTCCCAGCTAGGAACTTTAGGGTTCCAATAAGTTGAATCTCCTTTAAACTCACCATACCAATAATAAGTTCCTTCGTGGAATAAAATTCCTCCACCGTGTGCATTGATAGCATTTCCCTCTGTATCCAACCATTTTTCTCCTGAAACAATATATTGAGGTTCTGGTTTTGGCTGATTTTTACAGCTAACGACAAATAATCCTAAGCATAGAATAAAAAGAATCTGATTTCTCATAAAGTATAATTTTTTAAGTAGAGTTTTATTTTGAACTAAGTTACAGACTAATTCAGATACTATACCTTTATTTAAATAAAGAATAAAGATTAGAATGATTATTCTGCCTTTTTGAATTGATTTTTAACAGTCAAAGGAGATATACATAGTGTTTTCTCCTGTTAAGCTACTAAACCTTTGTTTGGTAAAGTAAAAAGAGATCTTTATATGATCTATTTGAACAAACGATTATATAAAGATCTCAAATGATTTATAATATCAAACTAGTCCAATACCTTAATAGTGAAGGAGTATTGATATTCCGAATCTGAAAAACGATACTTATCCAAAGGTTTTGCACCCCACGAGTGTAAGCCTCCTACACCACGCTGGAAAAGATCGACACAAAGAACTACCTCGTTACGAGGTTTTACGTCGGATGCATGTTGCTGTTTTTTAGTCACTCCCGGGTCCCAGTCTTCCGGGCGGTTATGAGTAGCACTGACAGATAAAGGTTGAGCTCCAGAGATTTGGATTCCTTGTCCCTTTTCATTTTTCAATGTCATCCAGCGTACATCCGTTTTATTCCCTGCCTCTTGTGGACGATAGTAAGGAAATACCTGATCGGGTACTTTACCTTCCCATATACCCATAAAGGCATCAACATTACGGTCAACGTAGTTTTCGTGCGGACCACGTCCATACCATGTAAAGTTGTCGTAAGAGTTAGGTAGGGACATAATCATACCAAAACGCATCATTTCGGGGAGCTGGTCATTGAGAGCTTTATAAAAAGCGGATATGGTAAGGCTTCCATCTTGGTTTACCGTATAAGTTAAGTCTACTTTTGCCTCTATTCCTCGTAATTTTGCTTCAAAATCAAAAGAGATTGTTCCGTTTGACTCTTTATGATTTTTGTAAGTTATAATAGGGTTACGTCCGGCAACCTCCCAAAGTCTCATTGTGGTATGGTCACCTGATCCAAAATCGTTATCGTTCGGTGCACGCCAAAAGTTAAGAGCAGGCATGCCATTTAATACACCCCTACCCGTTTGATTCATAGAAAATCCTGCCGAGCGGGTATTCTGGCGTATACCTGCAGCCTCTGTGGCTCCTGCTCCTATGGTTACACCATCTGTTTGAGCTTTAGGGGCAGGCGCTTTACCCGTGTGAGCTACATAAGTGATATCTCCTGCTTTTACAACAATCTTTTCTTCACTTTTTTCTATTTCTAAAGTGATGTTACCCGACTGTTCAGCTGTGAAGTAATTGTTTGAAAGGAAAGCTAATTCGCTTTTAGCACATTCAAATCCGGCAGGTATAAACTGGTCGCCTTGTTTTGTATATGTGTATACATGAAGGAAGTATTCAGTTCCTGTTTCTTGTTGTATTTTTGGAAGAGAAATTTTGATGTTCTTTTTAGATGCTGCGGGAACATAAGCATCAAAAGTTCCTTCCTCTGCTTTTTCTCCATTTTTAAGCAATATCCATTTGAATTGGTAGTTGTTAGGAGTGATATCGGTAAATGAAAAATCATTAACAAGAGTCAAATTACCACTCGCAGGATCTTCTGATTCTACCCAAATGTTTTGGTATACCTTTTTTACAATATAAGTATGAGGGACATATTTTTGATCCGGACTGATAATTCCGTCCATACAAAAGTTGTCGCTATTCATTCGTGAGTAACCTCCAAGATCGCCACCGTAAGCCCAATAAAAACGATTTTGTTCATCGTGGGCAGGAAAACCGTGGTTATACCATTCCCATATAAATCCACCTTGCATATTCTTACTGCTACGCATCACATCCCAATACTCCTGCATATTCCCCATGCTATTTCCCATGGCGTGTGCATATTCACACATCAAGTAAGGACGACCGATGTCTTGTGCTGCGTCACGAAGCATTGATTCATAGCTTGGATACATTGGAAATATTACATCTGTATTATATTCTCTGTGAGCAGGTTCGTAAACTGTAGGGCGACTCGTGTCACGTTTTTTAGCCCATTCATAATTTTGCTTATAAGCTTTTCCGTTAGCCGCTTCATTGCCTAGTGACCACATAAGGACAGAAGGATGGTTTTTGTCTCTTTCTACTACGCTGACAATTCTTTCCAGATGTGCGTCTTGCCACTCAGGCAGGTTAGAAGGAATATTAGCACCTAAATGTCGTACTCCGTGCGATTCGAGATTTGATTCATCTATAAGGTAAATACCATATTGGTCGCATAACTTGTACCACAGCGGTTTCTGAGGATAGTGTGATGTACGTACTGCATTGATGTTTAACTCTTTCATTAATTGTATGTTACGCATCATTTCTTTCTCGGTAACTACCGCTCCGGTATGTGTGTTGAATTCGTGGAGATTAACCCCTTTGAACCAGATTTTTTTTCCGTTAAGGAAAATCTGGCCGTCTTTAATCTCTATTTTGCGAAATCCTATTTTATGTGAGGTAGCTTCAACTATATTTCCTTTAGTATCTTGAAGCGTAATAAGCATAGTGTAAAGGTAGGGAGTTTCTGCTGTCCAGTGTAGAGGAGAAGAAATTTTTCCTGAAACAGAAACTTCTATTGAGTTTTTTGCAGGTATGTCTACCTTTTGTGATTTACTAAGCACTTTTTTCCCTTTGGAATTGAGAATGTCGATTGTAACTGTTTGATTCTGGAGATTATCATTGTAGTTTTTCAAGATAACTTCTGAAGAAAAAAGACCATTACGATAGTTTTTATCCAAATCTGCATGGGCAAAAAAGTCATATATACGTGTTTGTGCAGTACTGTACAAATAGACATCTCGATTAATTCCGCCTAATCGCCAAAAATCTTGATCTTCCATATAAGAGGCATTGCCAAACTTGTACACACGACAAGCAAGTGTGTTCTTTCCCTGACGGATATAAGGAGTTATATCAAACTCGGCAGCTGTTTTTGCATTTTCTGTATAACCTACTTTTTGTCCATTTACCCATACATACATAGCAGTAGTTCCCCCTTCAAAATGTAGAAATACACGGCGTCCGTCCCATGTTTCAGGAATTGTGAATTCATGACGATAGGAACCTACCGGCGAGTCGTCCGGGTCAATTTCATAATAAGGAGCTCTAAAGCCAAACGAACTAGCTACATATACAGGAACGCCAAATCCGTTGAATTCCCAATTGCCTGGAACAGGAATTTCTGTCCAATCGGAAATGTCGTAATTTTCTTTGTAAAAATCTTCGGGAGTCATGGCTGCCTTGGGAACCCAATGGAATTTCCATTTCCCATTGAGCGATTGGTAATAAGGAGATGAACTATAGTTGTCTGTAATTGCCAACTCTTTTGAGGGATAAGGAAGCGAGGTTGCCCGTGCCGCTTCTTTGTTGATTTGATAAACAGCAGGATTCAGCCATTCGGGCTTTTCAACCTGTGCGAAGGCAAAAATGCTCACAAAAAGTAATGTGAATAAGGTTAAATTAAATTTCATAATATATTATTTTAGTTTAGAACTCACAATAATTTACAAGAAGCCTACTAAGGCTCTTTGATTATATGGTTGCTTTTGACTTGCATATATATTGTACAGACGTCTCTTCTGTTTTTTACACTTTAGTTAGTGTGAAGACTGGGATATAACGAGAAATATTTATGTTGGTACAATCCTAGCAGTGCCATTATAAACTGTTTGTATATTCTTGTCCAATTTAAAACTATTGATAATCTGCAGGACTAAAAAGTATCACTTAGAGTAAATAGCATCAATTGACGATATTTGGAGTTAATTGAATGATTTTTAGTCCTATCACTAGTCAATGATCTAAGATTTTGAAAGTATTCGGTTGATTCTGAAACATCTGCAACCCAGTTTATTCTATAGAAGTGTTACTTTGATTCTTCTTTCCAACTAGCAACCATAATCCTAGGTTAGCCCATTATAAAAAGAAAGAGCTAAACCCCGATTATATTAAAAACAGAGACCCAAGAAACAGTGTTAATTATGCTTTTTGTGTGAAAAATTGAAGACTTGAGGTGTTTTATAAAAAATAGTGACAAAAGGAGTAAAACATATTGGTGTAAATGATTACTTTTAAAAGCATAGATTAGATGTTACTATTATAAATTCAAGCAGTTATAAACAGAATAGGTGCACAGAAAAGAACTTAAGAAAACAATGAAAGCAGAACTGTTATTTAAGTTAAAAGATGTTACAGGTGAAGGGGTTTTATGGCTTCCTCGTTCAGAAAAAGTATTGTGGGTAGATATTGAGTCGGGTTATTTGCACGAATATGCTATTTATAAAGAGCAGTATTTTTGTCATAAATTACCGGATATGATTTCATCTATAATGGTGGTGGATAAGGAAGAACAAGAGGTGCTATTGACAATGAAAGACCGTATAATTCGTTACCATTTAGAAAATAAAAGTTTCAGTCTTTTGAAACAGTTTGATTTCATTAAACCGGGCTATCGAATGAATGATGCAAAAATGTCTCCGGAAGGTCGTATTTGGTTTGGTGTAATGCATATGACAAATCAAAAGGGTACAGGTTATTTATGTTGTTTGAACCCTGATTTATCAGTCAGTAAAGTGTTGGTAAATCAAAATATACCCAATGGCATGGTGTGGAATGCTACAGGAGATAAAATGTATTATGCCGATTCAGGTCGTGGATGTATTGAGGAATATATGTATGATAAACAACAAGGAACCATTGTCTTAAATGGTGTTTCAGTTAATGTCCCTGCTGAATTGGGTGTTCCCGATGGTATGACAATGGGGAAAGACGGACTGTTATGGGTGGCTCATTGGGGTGGTTCAGGTGTTTATGTCTGGAATCCTATGTCAGGAAAACTAATTGATAAAGTGGAAGTTCCTGTACCTAATGTTGCTTCTTGTACTTTTGGAGGAAAAAACAAGGATACGCTTTTTATTACCACAGCACGTAGTGGATTATCAGATGCAGAGATGGAACAATACCCCCTGAGTGGTAGTTTGTTTTGTATATAGTTTTTGCAATGAGATTTAGAAATAATAAATTCGTCTACAATTGATTTTCAATTAGAAATAAAAGATAATTGTATCTATGGAAAACAGAAAGGATAGGTTAAAAAATGCAATTTGTAATAATGATATTGATTTTTTTAAGAAACACAAAGAACAATATTCCATCAATGAACGCTTTGAAGATGAAGAGGGAGATACTTTATTATTGTATTCAATAAGTTTCCCTAACTCTACTATTTATGATTTCTTTTTAAATAATGGAGCTGAGATTGAATTAAAAAATGATGAAGGGGAAGGGATCTTACATGCAATTGTATACTCCGGAATTAAAGATCGACTGGTTGAGTTTTTAGCCAATTATAGTGTTGATCTAAATACTGTCACTAATGAAGGGGTTACTCCTTTACTATTATCTATTGCACTAAATCATTTTGATATGGCCTATGTTTTACTACAACATGGTGCTGATGCTACTATAGGAGATTTAGATGGTGTAACTCCCTTACATATAGCTGTTCAACACACTGATGTGGATTTGGTGAAATATTTGGTTGAAAAAGGTGCTGACTTATGGGCAAAAACAGCTAAAGGTAATTACCCTTTAGCGTTGGCCGTAAACGCAAAACAAGAAGAAGTGGTGAGATTTCTATATCCTTTATTATATGAATAATGATTATGTGTTATACTATTAAGCTATATTTATAAATCAAGAAGATATTAGATATAATATAATCATTCAGGGTTCTATGCATATTGTCAAGTTGTTCTTCTAATCAAAAAGAAAGGATAGATACTTGAATTTTCACCTTCCTTTCAAATCACAACACAATAATATTTTGAAAATACTTGTAGGTCTAAGACCCCAAGGTGTTCGGTCTAGGACTGTTGAAACGACTTACTGACCTGAGTTCGATTAATAAAAGATAGCTAATTGGGCATCTTTTATGGTACTGTACTTAATTGAGGGTTTCTTGGGTAAAAAACTGTAAGCTATGATGCCTGATACTAGATTTGCTACAAAATTTGCAAACGAACGATGTCTGGAGTGTTCTACTTGACAAATATTCTTCAACTCGTCATTCACTGTCTCAATTACAGAACGCTTTCGAAGCAGTATTTTGTCAGCCATTGTCATCAAGGAATTCTTCCTATTGTTGCGAATACTTGTTACGGGATGAATACCATCAACAAAAAGTAACTCCTGCAACTTCTTCTATATGTAGTCGCTCCTTAATAAATATATAACCATTTGATCTACAGGTAAATAGTGCTGTTTTTTATTGTTTTATATTGCAAGGTTTTGTATATTTATAGTATTAAATCTTGCAAAATATGTTAGGAAAATCACCGGATCAAAATCAGCGTAATTTATTTCTCCCCTTGCTTTCTGACTTTATTGATATGAAGCACGAACTAGTCTTTTTGGCTCATAAGATTGATTGGGAGTATTTTGAGAGTGAGTTTGGAAGTTTGTATTCACTTGTTGGTCAACCCTCCATTCCACTGCGGCTAATGATTGGTTGCTTAATCTTAAAACAAATGTATAATTTAGGGGATGAGACTGTAGCTAAATCCTGGGTACGTGACCCTTACATGCAATACTTTTGTGGTGAGGCTCATTTTCAGCATCAATTTCCTTTTGACCCCAGTTGTTTTGTACATTTTAGAACACGCATCGGTGAAGCCGGTTTTGAGAAGATTTTTCAACACTCCGTTCACCTTCATGGTCAATCAGCTGAAGAGAAAATGGTTTTATCTGACACTACAGTTCAAGAGAATGACACTACCTTTCCTACCGATGCCAAACTTTACAAGAAAGTGATTGACGCTTGTAACCGCATGGTGAACACTCATGGACTTCCACAACGACAAAGCTATGTTCGTGTCAGCAAGCAACACCTGCGGGATTCCTATAATGCCAATCATCCTAAACGTGCTAAAAAAGCAAGGAAAGCCCGAAATAAACTTCGTACCATAGCCACTCGCCTGGTCAATGAGTTGGGTCGTACCTTATCTGATGAATTAAAAGCATTGTATCAAGAGGATATCCAGATCTTTTGGAGAATAATCCATCAACAAAAAAAAGATAAAAACAAAATCTATAGTCCTCATAAACCTTACACCCAGTGCATAGCAAAAGGGAAAGCGAAGAATCCTTACGAGTTTGGCAACAAGGTGGGGCTTATAGTTGGGGCAAAATCTTTAGTCATCACTGCAATCCAAACCTTTACAGGTAATCCTCATGACAAGGATACGATTAAGCCTTTACTGGATCAAATGGAGTCAGGGGGACTATACAAACCCCATGAGGTGATTTATGATCGAGGAGGAAGAGGTAAGCCGGAGATAGATGGAGTGGTTATTTCTACACCGGGTAAACCCAAGAAAACAGACACCCCTTATGAAAAAAGGAAGAAGCGGAGTAAATTCAGACGAAGAGCAGCCATAGAGCCTGTCATAGGACATCTTAAATCGGATTTCAGAATGCAAAAGAATTACCTGCATGGGGAGAACCGTATGCAAATTAATGCATTAATGAGTGCAACGGCATGGAATTTAAGAAAATTGGCAGAAAAAGCCATTTTCTTGCTCTATAAAAAATGGCTTTTAACACTTAAGCTATTTATCAGTAAGAAATACAGGTACACAATTCATACTAATAATCTTGTTTTTCTTAATTCTTAAGGAGAGACTATGTAGCCTTTGTCTCTATATAGTTTGCCGGAAACAACCTTCAGAAAAGATTCGTTTTAAGAGGTTCTCTATCATCTACATTAGCTTGAGTGACGCAAAAGCTCAAGATCTCCCCTTTGTCATTAATTACAATATGCAGCTTGAATCCATGAAACCAACCGATTGTAGATTTGCCCATTGTAGCTAGGCCTGCAAATACTTTATTACCGCTAATACGCTTGTTTTTACAAACTCGAATCGGTGTGGAATCGACAAAACTAATGCCTGTACACTTTTCTAAGCAGCAAGTCTTTGCGAAAATTGTCATAGGTAAAAGGACACCTTGCATCAGTTCGACAAAACGATTGTAAGAGACTGTCTAGGGAAACTCAGACGTCATCTATTTCTGTACATAAAACAGATAGAAATGTTTGAAAGTTCTAAATCCACTCAAATGGAACAATAAAGTGATAGTTATTACTTCGGCTGTGTTTAATGTGGGTTTGCGTTTGGGTTTATTTCCAATTAGAAATGAAGAGGTTTGAGCTTCAAAATTTATACAAAACTCATCAACAAGACAATAAATTTCAGTAACTTTATCAAAACAAATCATAAGGCAATCTTTTCGTTATATAATTAACAATCAGGTACTTAAATATACGAAATTATTGCCTTATTTCATTGTAAATTAGGACGAAAGATTAATCGAACTCAGGTTATAACTCTTTCTTTCGTCTCTTATCAAAATTTGGATATGCCAATATAAAGTTAAAGTGCTTCATGAACTCTGCCCCTATTTGATTCAAGTTACTTATAGGATAATGATAGAGATTGCATTTTTCAATTGTTATATTTCCCCAACATACATCTATATTATTAAAAACATAGGTTGTATCTACCGTATCATCAGTATTAAAATTTAGACATTTCAATGGAATATTATTTTTTGATAACTCCTTAAATAGCTTCTTGTCTATACTTATTTCTCCCTGATAACCTAAATCAAGTGTAAAATATGCGTCAGTTGTTATAGCAGGAAAAGATAAAGAAATAGTTTTTTTTGACAAGCCATCTTCAATTAATTGATAATCTCTTGATTCACTACTTAACAAAGACTCGTTTTTGTTTGAAAACAGAATTAGTTTATCGTCATCCAAATCAAACTTCCATACTAGGTGTTGCAACATATCTTTACCCAGAACCTCTTTATAAAGCAGTTGATATATGGCATTGTTTTCGGAAAAACCTTTTATTAAGGGTTTTGTGAAGGATAATTGGTCAATAGACATAGATTCCAGTTCATAAACAGGCAGTTTTTCTTTTTGTCCATACTAGTTTCTCACATTAATCGGGTAACTATCCCAATAGCGAGCCCCAAGCTTTTCTAATGTATCTATTCTGGCTAAACAAGTGGCTTGCGTATCAATAATCAGTTGTCTTATCTCTTTGCCGTTAAACAGAACATTAATGCAGAAATAGCCATTATCATCTATAAGCAATTGTTTTTCTATCCTAAATTCATCAGGCAGAGATTTTCCTAAATCAAATTGCCTTAGGTTCAGTTTGGAAGCCCAAATCATTGGATTTATAAACCGAATACTAATCAATAATACAAATATTGTCAGAATTGATATAAAGATAAATTTCTTTCTATATTTTCGCACATTTGTTCTGCAAACCTTTTTCATTTTAATTAATCTGTAGTTCCATTTTTGAATTCTACTGAGGTGAAATCTCCCTTTAATGCATCATTACCCCAAATTTGAATGGAAAGAACAAATTTGGGGTGAGTTTATTTTATGGTGACACAGGTGTTTTTTCCACCTCTTAACGGGCAATCCGAATTCTGGCGTCCACTGCTGTAATCCGTTTGGAATTACCCAGAAGTGGATTGATATCCATCTCTTTAATCTCAGTAGCAAAACGTAAGAGGGTAGATAGTCGGACAATGATATGTGCAAAAGCTTCTTTGTTGATTCCTTCTTGTCCACGAGCTCCTTTAAATATGGGATAGGCACGGAGTGATTCAATCATTGAATAGGCTTCATTGTACGATAAAGGAGCCAACCCGGAGGATACATCCTTTAAAATCTCCACAAAAATTCCACCTAACCCACAAAGAACAACGTGCCCAAAATCCTTTTCATAGGTAGCACCTAAGAATAGTTCAGTTCCTTTCAGCATTGTTTGAATAAGTATAGCCTCTGTATCGGGTATTTGAATCATTCGTTCAAACTCCATTGCTAAATGTCTTTTGTTCTTTATGTTTAGTGCCACCCCATCTACATCTGATTTATGAACCGGACCTACCACTTTAAGAACCACAGGGTAACCATTCTCTTCAGCAAATTGTGCTAAAGGTTCTAGCTCGTTAGAAACCAGTTCCTGTACTGTTGGAATATCTGCTGCTTTCAGTAGTTGTTCTACTTGTTGAGGTGCTAAATAACCATCATTGGGAGCAGAATCAATTATCTCTCTTATCTTATTGTAATCAATGAGGGTGCAGTCTATTTCCACTTCTGAGGGTTTGGGAGTATTCAATATTTGAGTAATGGCTTTTCCCAGCGTTACTTCATCGGCAAAGTTCACGTGGCCCTTGTTCAAAAAGTCAGCTACCTCTTGTTTTGCTGTATTTATAGAGGGAAGAATGGGGAAAATAGGTTTTTTCCCTTCTATTATTTTTCGATGTAGGAGATCATAAGTTTCTCCCATATTTACTAATCCCGGGGTACCGAAAATAGCAAAAATAGCATCAATATCTTTGAATTTATTCTCACAATAATCAATGGTTAGTGCCATTTGTTGTGGGGTTCCTGTAGCTAAAATATCAATGGGGTTAGCAACTGAAGCCCCGGGTAGCAGTTTACCTTTTAGTTCGTCGGCTATAGGGCCTTCTAGCGAAGGAACGGTCAATCCACCTTTTGACAATGCATCAGTAAGCATCACACCCGGGCCTCCTGCGTGCGTAATGATGGCAAAGTTGCGACCTTTCAAATCGGGAAGCGTAAAGACGCAGCCCACAGTGGTTAACTCTTCTCGAGAGAAACAACGTACAATACCTGCTTTACGGAAAAGAGCTTCTACTGCCGAGTCGGAGCTGGCTATGGCTCCTGTGTGCGATGAGGCAGCACGAATGCCACTTTCTGAGCTTCCTGCTTTGATGGCAGCAATTTTACACCCCTTCTTAATCAAAGATGTTGCGTGATGGAGTAATCGGTCGGGGTTCTTAATGCTTTCCATATATAGTAACTTGATGTGAGAGTCTTTCTCTGCATCAAAATTCTCATCCATATAAGCCAATACATCTTCAACGCCAATCTGCTTACCATTACCCACCGACCATACCGAGTTGAACGCAAGTCCTTTAATTACGGCAGATTCCATAATGAAAACCGCTGTAGCACCCGATCCTGAGATTAAATCAACCCCTTTAGGTGTTAGTTTGGGAATAGGAAGTGTAAACAGACTTTGGTGGTTTCTATTTAATAAACCAATGCAGTTAGGGCCAATCAGTGAAGCGTTGTAATGATTTACCGTGTCTACAATTTCATTTTCCCAAATTGCCCCTTGTTCCGTTTCTTCACCAAATCCGGCAGACAAAATAATAAAAGCTCGTGTGCTTTTTTCAGAGGCTAGTAGTTTAACAGCATCAGAACAAGCAGAAGCAGGAATAGCCAAAATAGCTAAGTCTGTAGGAGGAATAGCTGTAACATCCGGATAACAGGTTACATTTTGTACTGTAGAATACTTGGGGTTTACAGCTCTTAACTTTCCTTGAAATTTTCCATTTATCAGGTTTTTTAATACGGCACCTCCCGGTTTTTTTGTGTTGGGCGATGCGCCAACAACAACTATACTTTGAGGCTGAATCAGTTGCGGTGTAATCATAGCTATATAGGGCTTATTTTCTTTTATAAATCTGTTAATAAGGAAAGAAAGATAGTAAATATTTCAAGAAGTGTAATGGTAGATCACGAGTTTCTCTTCACAACAAACCCACACACAACACAGTAGAGTCCAAAAAAGTAATTATCTTTGTGGTTATCATTGATTTTGAATATAGAATAATTTATGAATAAGCAATTCAAACGCACTACAGTTACTACTGCATTACCTTATGCCAATGGCCCTATACATTTAGGACATATGGCTGGTGTTTATGTTCCGGCAGACATTTATGTTAGGTATTTAAGACTAAAAAAGAGAGATGTTTTATTTGTGGGAGGATCGGATGAACACGGGGTACCCATAACTATTAGGGCAAAGAAAGAAGGGGTAACCCCTCAAGATATTGTAGATCGTTTCCATAAATTAATCAAGGAATCATTTCAAGAATTTGGAATTTCTTTTGATATCTATAGTCGTACCACCTCTGAAACGCATAAACAAGTAGCTTCTGATTTCTTTAAAACATTATACAATAAAGGAGAATTCATAGAAAAAACATCGGAGCAATTCTACGATGAAGAGGCTAAAACATTCTTAGCCGATCGTTACATCACAGGTGAGTGTCCTCATTGTCATAAAGATGGGGCTTATGGCGATCAGTGTGAAAACTGTGGCACTTCATTAAATGCTACTGACCTCATTAATCCCAGAAGTGTTATAACCGGGGCTATACCTAGTATGAAGGAAACCAAACATTGGTATTTACCTTTGGATAAACACGAAGGGTGGTTGAAAAAATGGATTTTAGAAGATCATAAAGAGTGGCGCCCCAACGTATATGGACAGTGTAAAAGCTGGCTCGATATGGGGCTACAGCCTCGTGCGGTGAGTAGAGATTTGAATTGGGGTATCCCTGTTCCTCTACCTAATGCGGAAGGAAAAGTGCTCTATGTGTGGTTTGATGCTCCCATTGGATATATTTCAAATACAAAAGAACTATTACCCGAAAGCTGGGAAACTTGGTGGAAAGACCCTGAGACTCGGTTAATTCATTTTATAGGTAAAGACAACATTGTATTTCATTGCATTGTTTTTCCTGCTATGCTTAAAGCAGAAGGTAGTTTTATTCTACCCGATAATGTGCCCAGTAATGAGTTTATGAATCTGGAAGGAGATAAAATCTCCACCTCTCGTAATTGGGCGGTTTGGTTGCACGAGTATCTACAAGATTTTCCGGGAAAACAAGATGTATTACGCTATGTTTTAACAGCGAATGCACCTGAAACAAAGGATAATGATTTTACTTGGAAAGATTTCCAGGCACACAACAACAGTGAATTAGTGGGTATCTATGGTAACTTTGTGAATCGTGCTTTAGTATTAACTCATAAGTATTTTGAAGGTAAAGTTCCCGCTTTAGGCGAGTTAACTGCATACGATAAAGAGACTTTAGCTGAATTTGCTTCGGTGAAAGATGAGATAGAAGGTTATTTGGAGGATTTTAAGTTCCGTTACGCACAACGTGCAGCGATGAATTTAGCTCGTATAGGTAACAAGTATTTGGCAGATACAGAGCCTTGGAAAGTGGCTAAAACCGATATGGATCGAGTGGCTACCATTCTAAATCTAAGCTTGCAATTGGTGGCTAACTTAGCCATTGCTTTTGAGCCTTTCTTACCCTTTAGCTCCCGGAAGCTTCGTGAGATGTTGAATGTTGATGTGGCTGAATGGGAAAATTTGGGAAGCACAACCTTGTTAGAAACCGGACATCAACTGAATAAACCGGAGTTGTTGTTTGAGAAGATTGAAGATGAGGCCATTGAAGCTCAAATTAACAGATTACAAAGAATTAAAGAGGAAAATGAGAAAGTAACTCGAAAAGCAAATCCCATTAAAGCAAATATTGAGTTTGACGATTTCTTGAAATTAGATATGCGAGTGGGTACTGTTTTAGAGTGTACTAAAGTTCCTAAAACAGATAAGCTGTTGCAATTTAAGATAGATGATGGGTTGAAACATCGCACCATTATCTCCGGAATAGCTGAGTTCTATCAACCGGAAGAGCTGGTAGGAAAACAAGTTTGTTTCATAGCCAATTTAGCTCCTCGTAAATTGAGAGGAATTGTTTCAGAAGGTATGATTCTATCGGTTGAAGATAGTTCAGGAAATTTGGTGTTATTACAACCTGTGAAAGAAGTTTCACCGGGAAGTGAAATCAAATAAAGAAACAAAGAAGAAGACATATCCTGTTTAATTAAGGATGGGAGATCAATCGTTGAAAGAGAGAACCGCCTCAGGGTTGCTTTGGGGTGGGGTGAGCAATACTTTACAGCAAGTATTGAGCCTTCTCTTTGGCATTTTTCTTGCTCGAATATTAGATTCCCAAGAATATGGAATGGTGGGGATGCTCACCATTTTTTCTCTTATGGCAAATTCTTTACAGGAGAGTGGCTTTTCTTCTGCTTTAGCTATTAAAGCCGAGGTTAAGCACAAAGATTTCAATGCTGTGTTTTGGTTCAGCTTGTTTATGGGGATTGCACTTTATGCATTGCTTTTCCTTTTAGCTCCATTGATTGCACAATTCTATGGTTTGCCCGAACTCACACCTTTAGCACGATTCATTTTTTTAGGTTTTTTGTTTTCCAGTATGGGAACTGCACAAAGTGCCTATTTGTTTAGGCACTTAATGGTGAAAAAGAAAGCCATCGCTCAGCTCATTGGATTGGCTGTTTCAGGAGGTGTGGCAGTTCTTTTAGCTACTAAAGGATTTAGCTATTGGAGTATAGCCGTTCAAGCAGTTTCTTATGTGGCTATTGTTACTTGTTTGCTTTGGGTGTTCTCACCCTGGCGTCCCGATTGGGTAATTAGCTTCAAGCCTTTGAAGTCGATGTTTGGGTTTAGTAGTAAAGTGTTAATAACCAATCTGTTTAACCATATAAATAATAACGTTCTAACGGTATTACTGGGGCGACTTTTTAAAGCTGATAAGGTGGGAGATTATACACAAGCTGCCAAGTGGAACACCATGAGTAGCTATGTAATTATCAATATGGTAAATGGAGTCGCTCAGCCGGTTCTGGCAGCTTCTGCTGATGATAAAGAACGCCATAAGCGAGTGTTTCGAAAAATGTTGAAATTCACCTCTTTCCTCTCGTTTCCGGCGATGTTTGGATTGGCTATTATTGCAGAAGAATTCATTGTACTTACCATAACCGCTAAATGGTTACCCAGTGTTCCTTTGCTTCAAGTGCTATGCATTTGGGGGGCTTTTGCTCCTATAACGCATCTGTTTACACATTTAATTATTAGTAAAGGAAAATCCAATGTCTATATGTGGAATGTCATCACTTTAGGCATTACCCAAGTATTACTGATGCTCTGTGTATCTTCCTATGGCATTTTAGCAATGGTTATCTCTTTTTCATCACTCAATATTCTTTGGCTTTTAGTGTGGAATTATTTTGTTCGACGAGAGATTGACTTCAAGCTCAAAGAGGCTTTGCTGGACATATTCTCTTTTGCCTTTACTACTTTAATTATTATGGGGTTTGTCTATTTCTTAACTCAGGGAATAGAGAACTTATTGCTTAAGATGGTAGCAAAGATTCTAATGGGAGCTATTCTGTACTTAATCGTTATGTTTATCTTCCAAAGAAGTCTTATCTTAGAGATTG
>CAZOVL010000066.1:0-15566 GCA_964583185.1 uncultured Bacteroides sp.
CAACAGAAAAAGAAGATGGGATGATTATATTTACTCCGGCAGGAGAAGTGGAAGAGAACAAAACGAAATTTGCTTATTTTATTTATTCAAATGTAGGGTACAGATACCAAGCAAATAGTGGTTTCTTATTTAGAGTGGGAATTAGTCCTTCTTTCAACTTCGGTGACTCACACGCTATAAAGAAAAATCCATTTATTCCTTATTTAAGTTTGGGATACTCCTTCTAATCCTAATTACATTTCAGTTTCTTAGAGCTCCTAGACCCAAGGCCCATCGGTCTAGGAGAGAACAGCCTTCGGTCCTAGACCGAAGGCTGTTTGGTCTAGGACCGCCGAAACACCTATCAGATAAGGGTTACAGAAACTCTATTTTCTTACAGAATCTAATTTACAGGATAGGTTACCTCAATCCTTCTCTCTACCCATGTCGGTCCATCTATCCAAAATCTTCCATCTTTAAAAGATACAGGTTCTATTCCTAATTGAGGTGTCTTTTCCCAATCTTCTAAATTATGGCAGTATGGATAACTTCTTTGTTCATCCATCAAATAATGACATGAATTCCATAGATTTCCATCAGGTCCAATAAACAAAGCATTATGTCCTGTTTCACAATAAGGGTCTTGTGAGTCTTGAAACATCAAATGATCATAACCTCCTTCACGAGCTAATTCAGGCCTATAATTCTTCTTTCGAGTTCCAAATATTGGTTCTCTAGAAACAAGTTCCCAAGGACCAAGAGGATTAGCTGACTTTAAAAGCCCAACCTCATATCCACGTGTCCAAGAGGAAAAAAACATAAAGTAGGTATTATCCCGTTTAATTACAAAAGGACCTTCAATTCCACCAATCATCCAATCAGGATTTCCTGGGGATCTTTTATCTAGAAACTTATCTAACTCACTAATTAATACACCTTTAGATAAATCTATTTTTGCTTGAAAAAGTCCATTTCCACTACAATAAAAATAAGTTTGTCCATCATCATCTTCAAATAAAGTTGCATCATTATTGTATTGTTGCGTTAAAGGACCATTGACAAATTCATAGGGACCAACCACATTGTCTGAAGAAAACAACCACACACTATGAGTAGCCATGCCTTTAGGGTCTTCTTCTGTAACCTTTCCACTATTTACAGTAAGCCAATATTTATTTTGTATATAATGGATTTCAGGAGCCCAAAAACGTCCATTGTATGGACAATCATCGGATAACAGGCTAGAATCTATCAACCACGAATGATGACTCCAAGTAATAAGGTCGTCTGAAACTAACAATCGCACTCCCGGATTAAATCCGGTCCAAATAGGATTTGAAGTTCCTGTACAATACCATTGATCTTCCACTTTTATTATAAAATGGTCACGCATAGATAAATTCACATCACGTATGATTGGATTTGTATAACGAAAAGTTTTTTGTTCATTTATATCTATCAGTTTTAACTGCCCATCAACAGAAAGGGTTAAAAAAAACAAGAAAAAAGTAGATATATAAATTCTCATAATAAATTAATCTTTTTAATTAAGGAAATTGTTTATTAACATATCAATCTTTCATCAAATAAAAGGCTATTAATAGCCAGGATTTTGAGGATTAGAATCAGCGGGTTCTAAACGATCAATATGTTTCTGAGGAATAGGTCGAAAACGATGAAAAGGCTTTATATCTGTAGCTGAAACAACATCATTGCGTTCTAAAATTCGTTTCACAAAAAAATCTGCTCCATTACGAACTAATTGCTCAAAACGATGTAACTCTCCTTCCAATTCACGTCCATATTCATCTAGAAAAAACACAAGTAACTCCTCTTCGTTCATTTGATTTAGAAAATCAGATGAGACTTTCATTGCATTTTCCGTTGATTTAGTAAAATCAATAAAATCACCTCCATCATATTTATAATAATGAGGAGTTTTCTTCTCTCCCTCTTTCCAAGCTGCACGTATACGTACTTTATTCAATGCCTTGGCAGAATTCACAAAATCCCCCTTTAAAGCTAAAGCTTCAGCTAACATAATATACGTTTCGCCCAAGCGATAACAAAAATAATCACGATAACCAGATTGATCATTAGCAGATGTTCGTCGACTATCTAAATATTTAATTAAAGAAGGGTAAGAATTGCGGATACCATCACGATCACCTCTTTCACTCATTCCTGGACGTTTTATTGACTGCATAGGAATATACCAATACGACTCCATCGCACGTGCATAAGCTAATTTCTCCGCTCTTGTTCCAGAAGAAAAACGATTATCAAGATTCTCAATGGAGTATACAATTGCACTATCACCCAATTCAAAACGTTGAGACCCCTCAACTTTACCTATAGAAGTAGGCTCAAAACTACCACATGAATTTGAAAAAGTATCCCAAGTAACATTAGGAGTTTGATTTGAGAAGTATACCCAAACATGAGATTTATAAAGGCGGGAATCTATTAGTTTCCCATGCATATTACTCTCATAATATTGTGGTCCATATATCCCATCATCTGCATAAAGAAATGGTGTAGGAGAAGCTCTTCTCCATGGGCGACCAGTTATAAGATCTCTCCCAATTCCAATATTTTTCCCCCATTCAGCATTACTTGAACCTTTACCATTAACAGTAACTAAAGGCATACCTTCTGCCATAGATGTAAACATCATATGTAACCAGTTTCCTCCATTATTTACATCAGTAGCTAACTGATTATTATAAAAATGATCTGTAGAGAATTGGATGTTGAAAAGAACTTCTGAGCCGGAATAATCATCAGGCGATGGTCCTCCTGTCTTAGGATTATATCTCCAAAGATCAGAGTAATCAGTAGCTAATTCATGTAAACTACCACTTCCAGCTTCTTTTCCAAAATTACATACAGCACTAGCATACTTTATTGCATTATCCAAATCTTCACTACTAGCTCCACGATCTTCATTCATATGAGAGTCACTTTGACCATTACCTGCCCACTTTTGGCTATACCTAAAAAGATAAGACTTAGCTAATAAATGGCCAGCAGCACCTTTATTTACTCTTCCATAATCTCCAGTTACACAACCATTTTGATCAGCCCAAGGTAATTTATTGTATGCATCAGTTGCATCAGAGATAATTTGCATCCAAATCTCTTTCTGCAAAGAGCGAACAAAGTTAAGCTTAGGAGCATCAATAGGTTCTAACACTAGCGGGCAATCACCATAGTGAATAGCAAGAACAGAATAATAGTATGCACGAAGAAATTTCAACTCACCTTCTCTTATATTTTTCAGATCTTCATTCATCGTTTTATTCTCATATAAATATTTCAACCCTAAATTTGCTCTAGCAACACCATTATAACAATCTGTCCAGAAAGCAGAGAAAGTTTCATTAGCAGGATTCATTGCAGAAGTGTATAAAGCAAAATCTGTTCCACCATCTCCTCCAATAGTATACATATCAGTACCTATTTCCTGAAAAATAATACCAGATGGAGTATTAGATGTTGAGAACATACCCCTTCCATTTTGATAACAAGAAACAACTAACGCCTCAAGTCCCTCTTCTGTTTCATAGTAAGTATAATCAGTGTTATAACCTTTTTCTTCTAAAAAATCCGAGCAAGATAAAAGCAAACAACTGATAATTCCTATTGTTAATATTTTTTTTATACTCTTCATATTGTATTTTATTAAGTTTGATTAGAATGTAAGATTAATTCCAAAAATATAGTTTTTCATAGTTATCGGATCGCTATAAGCTTCTTGCTTGTTATTATATGCTCGAGTAGCTTTAACAGATCCTTCTGGATCGTTATTTGGATAGCTTGTAATAGTAAACGGATTTTGTAGCTGAACATAAAATCGTATTCGTTCTAAACTAATACGTCTCGTTAAGTTTTGAGGAAGGGTATATCCTAAAGTTACATCTGAAACTCTAACAAAATCGCCTTTACTATACCAATAAGCTTCACGATGTGTCTGATCTGCATCACCTTTTGTTGGTTTTCGAAAGGATGTATGAATGTTTTCAGGAGTCCAATATGCACTTGCTCTAGTATTCATGCGTCCATCATGTCCTACTCCTGGATCACAATAAATAGTATGTCCAAACATACCATACATAAACACATAAAAATCAAAGTTTTTATATTGAAAGGAGTTCCCCATTCCAACTGTCCATTTAGGCATTTTTTGACCACGTATATCACGATCTTCATCATTAATTTTGTAGTCATTATTGAGATCAACAAATCGCAGATCTCCTGGTTTATAAGAGTGTCCGTTGGAATTAAATTTTGCCATCTCTTCTATATCTTCTTTTGAATACCCCCAAACATGTTTTGTATTAATATAATCATAATATGTATCCACAGGATAGCCTACAAACCACATATTTGCAATGTCTTTATCTAGACCTGTAGAAAGTTCAACAATTTTCTCCTTATTCGTCGCGAACTGCAATGAAGTAAGCCATCTAAAATCTTTAGTTTCAATATTGACGGTTTCTAATGTAACTTCAACTCCCATATTCTCTGTTTCTCCAACATTTTCAATTATACTTCCGAATCCGGATACTTCAGGTAGCACACGAGGCATCAAAAGATCATATGTGTTTTGCTTATATACTTCAATAGAACCCGAAATGCGCCCTTTAAAGAAACCATAATCAAGACCAATATTATATTGATTTGTTGTTTCCCATGATAGCTTTTTATTAGATAATGAACTCGGAGCATATCCAATAACACCAGAATTTCCCCATGTATAACGGCTACTTGTAATTTTACCTATAGTCTGATAAGGATTAACAGAGGAATTCCCCGTTTTACCATATCCAAAACGCAACTTCAAATTACTTATTACATCTATATCTCTTATGAATGATTCATCTGAAATACGCCAAGCTAAAGCTACTGAAGGAAAAGCGACCCATTTGTGTCCTTCAGCCAAACGAGAAGAGCCATCATAGCGAATCGAAGCTGTCAGCATATAGCGATTATCCTTAAATCCATAAATGGCACGACCCATCCATGACATCATAGTCCATTGGGTAAATCCACTTGTTATACCTTGTGTTTCTGCAACCCCTAGATTATAATATAATTGAGATTCCATAGGGAGACCAACTCCACTTACTGTAATTGGCTCACTAGTTAACTTTTGAGTTGATTGAACAACTGTAAAATTCATACTATGTTTCCCTATATTTTTTGAATACCCTAAAATATTTTCAAATGTCCATCCTCGTTCAAACATCAGCTTTTGTTCAGCTTTAGCATTACCAAAGCCTTGTGAAGTAGAAGCTTTTGAATAAAACATTTGTTCTTGACCACTATAATAGTTTGTACCAAAATTAGCTCTATATGATAAACCATTATTTAGCTTTATTTGAGTGTAGAGTGTAGCCTCGATTTGATTTCGTTTTGTTATTCCATCTGTACCTGTAAAATCATAAAAAGGATTCCACAACATACCTTCTCCTGTTGGATGAGGGACAAGCCCCAATGAAGGATCTCCATCTTTTGTTACATCACCACCTACACCATAGTCTCCTTCTCCTCCAGGAGAATAGTATGGTGTTCCCAAGGGGTTCCAATTACCACCAACTCCTGTACCATTGAAATACTCCCAATAAGCAAAGTTAGTTGTTGCTCCCATGGTTATATATTTGCCTAAATTTTGATCCAAATTTAAACGTAACGTATATCTTTTTCTATAAGAGCGAGGCGTAATTCCCTTATTGTCCATAAACGAACCAGAAAGAAACACCTTGGTGTCCTTACCACCACCACGAATACTTATATTATGATTTTGGGAGATTGTTTCATTACGTAAACCTGCTCCTTGCCAATCAAATCCACGAAGTTTTGATGAGTCATACACATCACCATCCCATGCTCTACGAACAGACTCAAGTACATATCCTGATAAATCACGTGAACCAACATATTCTAATTGTTTATCATACTCCCAACTAGGTGTTAAACTTGGATAGGTAGAGGATGGATCAATAACATATCCCCCTTCTCCATCATAAATATATTTTCGATCGGCCTCACGCAAATATTCAAGATATTCTGCAGGGCCAAACACTTTACGATACTCATCTATTTTACCCATTGATAAATAACCATTGTATTCTACACTTACCTTACCAGATTCACCTTTCTTTGTTGTTACAAGAATAACACCATTAGCACCACGAGCACCATAAATAGCAGTTGCTGAAGCATCTTTCAACACTTCAATAGATGCCACATCCGAAGGGTTTATTACACTTATTCCGCTAGATGAAGGTATTCCATCTACTACAAACAAAGGATCATTTGAAGCACTTATGGATCGGTTTCCACGTATACGGATTATTGGATCTGAATTTAAACCTGCACCTGCAACCATTACTCCCGCAGCTTTCCCTCGTAATGCTTCCTGAATTGTTGTTGGTGCAGTAGCCATCAATTGTTCTGATTTTACTGAAGTTATAGAACCTGTTAAATCTCTCTTCTTAGATGTACCATATCCCACAACGACAACTTCATCCAATGTTTCAGAGTCTTCACTCAGAACAACATTAATTGAGTTTTTTCCTTCGACACCAAAAGATTCACTTTTATACCCAATGAACGACACTAGTATTCTTCCTTGAGCAGAAACATTCAAAGAAAACTTTCCATCTAAATCTGTAATTGTACCATTAGTTGTTCCTACTTCTGTTACATTAGCACCAATAATGGGTTCTCCAATCACATCATTCACGGTTCCCGTTATTAATCGGTTTTGTGCTACTACCCATAATGAGTTAGAACAAAATAAAACCAATAAAATTAATAGTTTAAATTTAAAACTGCTGTTTTTCATACTTGTATAATTGGTTAATAAAAAATAGAATTTTACTTATTATTTATATTTGCGTTGAATCGTTTAGGAGGCGCACCAAAATAACTTGGATATTTATTATCTGGATTAATAACAATGGTTTCCAAAACAATTTCCGGATCAATCATATATATTTTCAGTGAATGAAAACCTGCTTTTTTCACATCAAGAGTTACATCTATCCAACGTAAATTATCGAAAATTTCGTTACGACGATGTTTACCCAATCCTACAAGAGCTAAGTCTTTTCTTACTGGGGGTAAAGGTTTTAAAACTGTAGATTTTAATAAATTTTCAGGGGTGTATTCTTTAAATGTATCTACCAAACCTTTGCGAGCATCTAGGATTGTAGGCGTATCACTATCTAAAGCCACTCCTATTCTCAAACCTCGTTCCGGGTAAACATCTTGTGTAGGTAGTATACCAAGGCAAATTGTAGTTTCACCTACATCTGGAAGAAAAACATTGTACTCTAATATAGGAGCATCTTCTGTTGTTGAACTAGGAGCAGTAACTGGGTGTATCCCCATACATGCTTCACCTCTTCCTAAATCAGGTAACAATATCCATTCAGCAAACCTTCCCGATTTATTAGAATGAAATTGATAAGCAGGAATAGAAAACTCACCTACTAAACCACCATAATAGCTTTTATCCGATTCAGGTATAGAAGTTTTCACTACATTTACCTGAATAGATATAATTTTCTCTCCTTGTTTTACTTCAATTACTCCTGACGATTTTCCAACCATAACATGATTCCAGTCTATTTCTACTTGAATACGATAGTCCTTTGTAACTCTGCCTTTATTACTACTTAATTTAATCCATGGCATATTAGATTTAGCATGAAATTCAAAAGCTCCAATTCCTCGGTTAAAGACATCTATATAATAACTTGGGTTATTTATAATATCGAAAGTCGGTAGCTCAGCAGAGATTTCTGAGCCCGGCCAAGCGTTTTCACACCCTTCGACAGCAATCCCCATATTTGGCTGATTTAATGGAGTTATTTCAACAAGTGGGGGTAACCTACTTGCTTCAGGCATATACCATTGTGTGTAACCTATATGAATATCCGACATCATATTTTTCCATTTTCCATCTGTCATCGTCATATTATAATAGTCACTTAGTTCTTTATCTAACTCTAGTAATTCTCTTGCACGTTTAGCATAATCGTTTGCACTTACTCGTCCTTGTTTTGCATAGAGGTTATTCCATCCAGCCGCCAAGTAAATTTCAGCAACTCCTGCTGATGCTTTTACCGGATAATATACAAGTTGAAAAAATGCATCTTGTAAATTAGAAGGAATCTTTGGTCTAAGTATTTCGACTCTTTTTACAAGATTTTTCCAGTTTTTCAACACACTATCAGCTTCATGATGATTTACATAACTAAATATCTGTGTATCTTGCACTTCAGGTTTACGATAAAGATTATATTTTGAGTATTTGGAAACTAAATAAGCTATTTCTTCTGCAAATTTTTCTCCAAATATATTTTTAGACCAACTTAAAGTATATTCCCACACTTTATTTGCAGGAATGGCATCAGGATTCCATGCATACCTTAAAATAAAATCGATGGGAAATTCTTTAGGCTTCAGATCTCCTACATTTACAACCCAAAGAGCATCAAGCCCAGTTTGATACGCAAGGTTTAATTGTTCTCGGAGCTTTGGTATGGTTGTAGTATTTATCCATCTGTCGTTCCATGGACCACCATTCATATCAATATGATAATAGAGTCCCATGCCTCCTTTTCTACTTTTTTCATTTGAAGGACCAATACGACGGATATATCCCCAGTTATTATCACAAAATATAAGCATTACATCATCAGGAACAGAGAATCCAGCGTCATAATATCGTTGTACTTCGGTAAATATAGCCCACATTTGAGGTGTTTCAGAAGGAGGTTTTTTATAGACCTTACTAATAATTTCACGTTGTCCTTTTATAACCTTCTCAAGAGTTTTGATGTTTTCAATATCACTTCCATCTCCCATGGCTACATCTCCATCACCACGCATTCCAATAGTAATTAAATTTTCAAATGCTTTATTTCTATTTATGCCCTCGAAAAAAAACTTATCTAAGCTTTCTTTATTCACAGAATAATCCCAAGGACCTACATCATCTCGACGTACTGTATATTCTTTATGTGCTCTCATCATAGGTTCATGGTGAGAGGTTCCCATTATAATACCATATTCATCGGCAACTATTGGATTTAGTGGATCATCCTCATTAAAGGACTTACCCCACATAGCTGGCCACAAATAATTAGCTTTAAGTCGTAATATAAGTTCAAAAACATGTTTGTACATCTCAGAATTAATTCCTCCAAACTTCTCACGAGCCCATCCTCCAAATGAAGGTTCTTCATCGTTTATGAATATACCTCTATATTTCACTTTTGGCGAAGACTGAATATATCTACCTGCTTTCACATACAAAGACTCATTCTTTTTTACAGGTACGTCTGCCCACCAATACCATGGAGAAACTCCTATCTTTTCAGATATATCATAAATACCAAAAATCGTTCCTCGCTTATCACTTCCAGCAACCACTAGATTCTCCCCTACAGTCTGTATTAAAAAAGATTCCCACTGCCCTTTAATATCTAACACATTAATTTTCCCTTCATCTATCAACTGGTCAATCAATCGACTTTTACCTATAGTGCCTATTATTATAGCACCTTTTTGTGGATTATTTAACTCATAGGAAATAGAAGGTTGTACTCCTGTTACTTTATGTATGTCAAGACCAAGATCTTTAACTCCACGCAGAACCCCTGCCCAATCTTCAGGATCAATATATATTGTAGCTGCTTTATTTTTTTCTACAATTTTAAAAGAACCAACAGATATTTCACTTTGAATGTATGATGATATACCTTCAGTATTAACTGATTTGGCTATACCAAAAGTAACATTGCTAAAAAGTATAATAAAAAAGATATACAATTTTTTATTCATCGATTATATTTTTTAAATTAAGAATACAAGAAACTTTTATTCAACAAAGATAATATTTCAAGAAATAAGCTTGGAAACAAGATGTTTCATCCTCATTAATAAATGAAACTATTACTTCACAGACGTTTCATATCACTTTCTTTTTGTTACATGTATATTTTATGATCTAATTAAATAACGGTTTCTAGTTTACTTTACCTAAGTTTGTTTCATTACTTATATGAACCATTAACTAATCTTATGAAAAGACATATTTTGATTGTTTTTATTTGCCTACTTACAGGATACATACATAGTCAAAACGACCATCTTTACGGAGTTGAAGAATTTAGTTCAGAAGCATTAACGTCAAGTCTAATAAATAAAATCGTACAAGATAATTATGGTTTTATATGGATTGCAACCGATTATGGTCTTAATAAGTTCGACGGTGTTAGATTTATTCAATATCTACATAATGAGAATGATAGTAAATCTCTTATAAGTAATAATATACGAACATTAATGGTTGATAAAGAAAACACCTTGTGGGTAGGAAGTGACAAAGGAATTCAATATTACCAGCCCAACGAGAACAGCTTTAAGACCATTAAATTCCCTAAAGAAATAACACCTCATATAGCAACTATATATCAACTAAAAAATGGAAACATATGGGCTTTATCCTCTGAATTGGGTTTTTTTTCTATTGACAAAGAAAACTCTTCAGCAAACTATTTGAAAGATATAACTTTATTAACAGGCATTTCCCCTACACACATATACGAAGATAACCATTCTAACATATGGATAAGTATCTATGAAAAAGGGCTCATACGAATCAACCCAATAGATCAAAAACACTCTTATTATTCCATCCCTAATCTTCCACATAATAATATTACAGGAATAATAGAAGGGCCAGACAATCTACTATATATCAGCATGACAACATCCATTTGTTATTATGATAAATTTAAAGATAGATTTATAGAAATAGATGTGGATGATTCTACAATTAGCATAACAGATATGTTCGTAACAAAGAAAGGTATTATTTATGTTTCAACTGATGGACAAGGATTAAAATATATTGACAAGGAAAAGAAAAAACTTTACTCTGTAGATAACATAAAAACTTCTTATAATTATAAGTCAGCTAAAATACATACTTTAATTGAAGATAGAGATCAAAATCTTTGGCTCGGATGCTTCTTAAAAGGAATTTTGATGATACCTAACGAGCAAACACAATTCAATTATCAACGTATTCTTAATAAAGAACAACAATTAGGAAGCACATTGACTAGCATTTTCCAAGATAATAATGATATTGTCTGGTGTGGAACAAATCAAGATGGCATTATACTGTTAGATACAAAAGGAAATATAATAAAACACATCTTAGATGTAAAAGATATAATGAAAATATATCAAGGTAGAGATAAAACTTTATGGGTTATTTCATACAACAATGGTTTAGGCACAATAAACAGAGAAACAGGAAAATATAGTTTTAAGAATATTCCTTTTGATGGATACTATATGAAAACTATGGTTGAGGGCTTTAATAATAACTTATTTATTTCAAATTTTGGTCATGGATTCATAAGCTATAATATTCAAACAGAAAAATGGGAGGAATTTAATTCTAGTTCTAATGATATAGATATAGAAAAAGGAAAACTAGATAATGATTGGATTAACAGTATCATATGTGACACTGAGGGCCTAATCTGGCTTGGGCATTATAAAGGAGTTAGCTGCTATGATCCAGAACAAAGAAAATTCATTAAAGGAAAATACAATGATTTGTTGGCTTCTCAAATATGCTTATCACTTATGGAAGGAAAAAACAAAAAAATATGGGTTGGAACATACAATGGGATATTTTGCATTGATAAAAAAACAAAAAACATAAATCGTTACACCATAAATGAAGGACTTTCAAGCAATGTTATTTGTGGACTAGCTCAAGATGAAGAAGGGAATGTTTGGTGTAGCACTTTTAATGGTATTAATAAAATTAAAATAAAGGAAAATAAAATTATCAACTATTACCTTGGTAATGGTTTAGTTGAGAAGATATATAATAGAGGAGTATATTATCAAGGAACAAATGGAATAGTTTTCTTCGGAGGTAACAATGGTATTACATCATTTAATCCAAGTGAGATAAATATTCCTGAATATGATTATGATGTAATAATAACAAATGTATATATTAATAATCAACCTATAAATAATCGAGCATCAACTAATACTTCTATCATCAACACAAACTTATATGATGCTAGAGATTTTAGATTTTCTTATGAAAATAACTCGTTTACTTTTGAATTCTCTACGATGGACTTCCAATCCCCTGAAAACATCTATTACGAATATCGAATTAAAGAGTTTAACGGAGAATGGATATCCACTCTACCAGGAGTTAATCAAATAACCTATAACCATTTAAAGCCTGGAATCTATACATTATTAATTAGAGCTTGTAAATATGGATTTTACTCTTCTGAAAAAGAGCTTATTCTTACAATAAATCCACCATGGTATAGAACTACACTTGCTTACCTAATATATTTAGGTATTATATTTACGATAGGCATACTAATAACAAGCTTAATCCTAAGAAAAAGAAAGGAGAAAATAAACGAATCAAAACTACAGTTTTTTATTAATATTTCTCATGAGATTAGATCACCTTTGACTTTAATTTTAAGTCCCATGGAAAAACTTTTAAAGGAAAATTTTGACACTGAAACCTTAAAAACCCTGAATGTAATACATCGAAACTCCATCAGAATATTAGGATTGGTCAATCAGTTACTTGATGTTAGAAAAATAGACAAAGGACAAATGAAAATGAACTATAGTGAGATTTATATAGATAATTTCATTTATGAAATTATTAAAGTATTTGAAGAACAAGCCACAAAAAGGAGTATAAATTTACAATTTGATAATCAAGCAAAAAATCTACAGGTTTGGATTGATGAAAATAACTTTGACAAGATTCTTATGAATTTACTATCCAATGCCTTCAAATACACTCCTGATGGAGGAGAAGTCAAGATTAAATTACAAATAGGAGCTGATAACAAGAACAAAGGACCTCTACATAGTTATTTTGAAATAAATATAATTGACTCAGGAGTCGGTCTGATTGATTCTGAAAAAGACAAAATATTCAAACGCTTTTATCAAGGGAATAATCAAGAAACGTTTACAACTATAGGGTCAGGAATAGGATTAAACCTCACCAAAAAACTAGTACAACTTCACCATGGAATAATTACAGCTGATAACAGAACGGATATTAAAGGTAGTTGTTTTACTATTCGAATTCCATTAGGAAAAAAACATCTGAAAAAAGAAGAACTATTAGATAAAAGAATTAAAAGGGCAGAAAAACAAAAATTGTTTATTGCAGAGAATATAAACAAAGAAAAAAGCATAAAAAGAAACAAAAATCACACAATACTTATTATTGATGATGAAAAGGAAATTAGAGAGTATCTAAAAGATGAACTTGAAAATAGATATCAAGTTATTACAGCAAAAAATGGAGTTGAAGGTTTTAAATCGGCTGTTGCTAATTTACCGAGCCTAATTATTTCAGATGTAATGATGCCCGAAATGGATGGGTTTAAGCTTGTCAATATGATTAAAAAAAATATCGTGGTGAGACACATTCCTATTATATTACTAACTTCAAAAACAGAATATGAAGATCGCATTAATGCATTAGAAAAAGGAGCAGATTCATATTTAACTAAACCTTTTAATATTGATGAATTACTAATTACAATTAACAATTTAATTTCAAGTCGGAGTATATTACGGAATAAATTTTCTGGGGCACAAGATCAGGCAGGTAAAATTAAACTTGTGAAATTCAAATCAAGTGATGAAAAATTAATAGAACGTATAATGGAACAGATTAATGACAACATAGGTAACCCGAAATTTAATGTAGAAATGTTAGCATCAAATATAGGATTAAGCCGTGTTCAATTACATCGAAAACTAAAAGAATTAACTGGATTATCAACTGGAGATTTTATTCGAAATATACGAATCAAACAGGCTTGTGTTTTATTAAAACAAAAGAAAATGAATATTTCTCAAATAGCTTATGCCGTTGGTTTTCTTAACCAAACTCATTTTTCTACTTTATTTAAAAAAACATATGGAGTCTCACCTAAAGAATTTATATCCCAAATAGAGGAAAATGAAGAATTAAACGATGAAACCTGAATTCAAGAAAAACAAGTTACAAGGGACTATCTTCTAAGAGTGTAAGTAACTATCAACTTAGGTTCGATTAATGTTTCTTCCTGATTCACAATAAAATAAGGGAGAAAGTAATATAAACTGTATCATTAAATGTTAAATTGTCAATTTTATTCACTCTTTTTTTTATGGAACCATGGAGTTCCTAACTTTGCTTAGACAAACAGTTAAGGGATAAATTTATTAACTATATCCTATGAAAGAAAGAAAAGTTTACGATCTAGTATTTAAAGAACAAGCAGTACAGCTAAGTTATGAACGTGAGAACCTAAGTCTATTTGCTAGAAAACTAGGAATCTCAGTCAAACAGCTCTATAGATGGGCAGTCAATACAAAGTAAAAGATTCGGAGAGTTTTCCCGACAAAGGGAATACTGCTGTCAGTGAAGAAGCCAAGGCCTTAGCTCAGCTAAAGAGGGAGCATGGACGCTTGTAACAAGAGCATGAGAACCTAAAAAAGCTATGGGCATCATTTCCAGAAGCAATCTTTAATCTATGAGTTTATATATGCGTATAGAGTCAAATGGAATATCGAGATGATGTGCTGCGTCTTAAAAGCCTCTCGAAACAGTTATTATTACTGGTTAAAACATCCTATGAGTAAACGTATGAAACGAGTTAAAACCATGGAAGATAAGATTAAGATAATCTATTCTCAGACCAAAGGTGTAGAGTTTGGAGCCAAAGTAAACACAATACAGATTGATAGAATCAACTTCATTGAGCATCTATCCTTTTCTGCTTTCCATGAAGGAAATCGCTTACCCCAATGTGTCTGGCTAAACATCAACAGTTGTTTAGAAGGAAAGTCTCATTGTTGGCAGCAGATGCACTTTATGCAACCAATGCCAATCGCAAGTTCTGTAGTGAGAGAAAGATAATAACGAGTTTATTCGCAAAGGACGTCCCGACAAAGAGGAGAGACATCGTAAGATTATGCAATCCGTATTATCCAAAGAACGCTCAACTCGGTTGGAAGGCAGCTTTGGAACGGAGAAGCAACACTACGGGCTACAAAAAGTAAAAGAACGAACAGAGGAAACAGAGATACTTTGGATATTCTTTGATATTCATACTGCCAATGCAGTGCGAATGATAGAGAAGATGAAAAAGGCTGAAATTAGAAAGACAGTCTAGTAGCCTCCATAACATACAGCTTCATAGATTTACCCTTTTATATAATAAAAAGAGCGATAATCCACACCCCTAAAACAAGAAAAACCATCAAAAATAAGAGAAGTTGATAGAAAAATAACAGACTGAGCTATGTGTGGGCAAATAATTATAGAAAAATCTGCCTGAAAATAGAACCTCAAGCAGATTTTAGGGATAGTGTCCTATTTACTGAATATCCCTAACCGAACTCAGGTCACCAAGTCAAGAATCATGCACGGCGCACAACAAAAAGGGAGAAAACCGTTGAGTTTTCTCCCTTTTACTATTTATAATAAG
>CAZOVL010000067.1:0-7128 GCA_964583185.1 uncultured Bacteroides sp.
CCCTTCAGTCCTAGACCGAGGGGCCTTCGGTCTAGGACCGACTAAATAGGTGTTTTTACTCCTTCCATCAATAAAGCTGAATAGTAAATGATATAACAGAGACCAAAAAAACACAATAAGCTGATTACCAACATATTATACTCATAAAACGAGAAAATTACTTTTTCAATTCCATGAAATATTTTCTAGTCTCTGGTGAGTATTTTTCTAAACTATAACGCAACATAGTGCGAGGCATAACAGATGCAAAACGGTTTAGGAATTCCGTCAATATTGATTCATCTCTTTTACCCACTTCTCTCAACATCCACCCTGTAGCTTTATGAATTAAATCGTGTGAATGATTCAAATAAATTTCAGCCAAACGAAGCGTATCTTCAAAATCATTTTTTCTTATAAAAGTCAAAGTCGAAAGCATTGCGACACGTTGCCTCCATAAAAAGCCACTCGCAGCCCATTCGTAAAGTATGGAACGATCTCTCTCTAGCAAATATTCTCCACTTATATATGGAGCAGAAATATCAACCAAATCCCAATTATTCACAAAGTCTAAATTATCCACATAATAAAGAAAAACAGCTTTCATTACTTCTTCATCCTTCTTACGATTGGCTTTACAATATTTTTCTATTAAAATACACAATCCACAAAAACGCATTTCATGCCATTTAGACTTCATTAGATAATCTACTTCCTGAAATGGAAGAGAAGCATATTTCTTTGCTGTTTTTCGCACAATAGAAGTCTCAACTCCCAAAAATTCATCGTGTTCACTGTAACTACCTTTTTCTGACTTAAAGAAAGAAGAATACCGTTCTTGATAGTGTGCACTTTGTTGGCTTTTAAGAATATCAATTACCTCTTGATGTGTAAAATTTGCAGGTTGTGAACTCATCTATCTATTCATTTAGAATTATGACAAAAATAAAAAAAGAGAAAGAATAAAGAAACTTATTTCTAAATTTGCGTTATATTAATCATATCAAAATATTACCCATCTAAAAATAGGGTATACTTTTAAGTAATAATAAATTAAATGGAAATTTCTTTTCACACACAAGAAGTTGAGATGCCCACAATAGATGAAGAACTTCTCAGCCAATGGATTGAAAAAGTAGCAGCAATACACAACAAAAAGGTGGGGGAAATAGCATACATCTTTTGTTCTGATGAGGTTATTTTAGAAACCAATAAACAGTATTTGCAACACGATTACTATACTGATATAATCACCTTTGATTATACACTAGAAGATACTATCAGTGGCGATTTATTTATTGGGGTGGAAACAGTGGCAAGCAATGCTGAAAAATACCAAGTGTCTTTTAAGAATGAGTTACACCGCGTATTGATACACGGTATTCTACACCTTTGCGACATTGACGATAAAACACCGGAACAAAGAGAAACCATGGAGCAAGAAGAAAACAAGGCACTGATACTTATTAAAGACTACTTAACTACTTAACAACAATATTCTTACGCCTTACTAAACAGAATAAAAAGTCTGAACTTTTTTATATCTTTGCACAATAAAGTAAGAGAAATACAACAAATGAATTTTAAATACGATGTAATAGTTATCGGAGCAGGTCATGCAGGCTGTGAAGCAGCAGTTGCTGCAGCCAATATGGGTTCAAAAACCTGTCTCATTACTATGGATATGAATAAAATAGCTCAACTGAGCTGTAACCCTGCTATTGGTGGCATCGCTAAAGGACAAATAGTTCGTGAAATAGATGCACTTGGAGGGCAAATGGGATTGGTTACCGATGAAACAACCATCCAATTCCGACTCTTAAACCAATCCAAGGGACCAGCTATGTGGAGCCCAAGGGCACAATGCGACCGCAGTAAATTTATCTGGGCTTGGAGAAAAAGAGTGGAAAATACAGATAATTTACACATCTGGGAAGATACGGTTACCGGCATTAAAGTAAAGAATGGTGAAATTACAGGGGTAGAGACACTCTTACAAGCCCCATTTGAATGCAAGTCGGTTATCTTAACGGCAGGAACCTTTTTAAATGGTTGGATGCACGTTGGTAAAGTCCAATTTCCGGGAGGCAGAATGGCTGATGCGGCATCCTACCACTTAACAGAATCAATAGCCCGGCATGGCATTACATATGACAGATTAAAGACCGGAACGCCTGCACGTATTGATGGCCGAAGTGTTCATTTTGAATATATGGAACCACAAGAGGGAGAGGTTGATTTTCATAAATTCTCTTTTATGGATACCAATATCCGTCATCTGAAACAGATGAATTGTTGGACTTGTTACACTAACAAAGAGGTCCATAAAGTACTAGAAAAGGGCTTGAATGATTCTCCTCTATACAACGGACAAATACAAAGTATTGGCCCAAGAAACTGCCCTAGTGTAGAAACAAAAATTGTAACTTTCCCGGATAAAGAGAAACATCAAATATTTCTAGAACCTGAGGGAGTAAACACAAATGAATTTTACATTAATGGTTTCTCCTCTTCTCTACCTATGCATATACAATTGGAGGGGTTAAAGCAAATGCCTGCATTTAAAGATGTGGTTATTTACAGACCCGGTTATGCTATAGAATATGATTTCTTTCATCCCACACAGTTAACCCATACATTAGAATCCAAGAAGATAAAGAACTTCTTTATGGCTGGACAAGTGAATGGAACAACAGGATATGAAGAAGCTGCAGGGCAAGGTTTAATTGCAGGAATCAACGCACATATTAATTGCCACGGAGGAGAACCTTTTACCCTAAAAAGAGATGAAGCTTACATTGGAGTATTAATTGACGATTTGGTAACCAAAGGCATCAATGAGCCGTATCGTATGTTTACCTC
Source organism: uncultured Bacteroides sp. (assembly GCA_964583185.1). GTDB lineage: Bacteria > Bacteroidota > Bacteroidia > Bacteroidales > Bacteroidaceae > Bacteroides_E. The sequence goes on from CAZOVL010000067.1 coordinate 2,842, forward strand.
AAGAGCAGAATATCGCATCCTTCTACGTATGGATGATGCCGATATTCGTCTTACAAAAAAGGCGTGGGATTTAGGACTTGCCACCCCAGAGAGATATGACTTACTGAAGAAAAAAGAAACGGTTATTCATAACCTGATTCATTTCACGGAAAATTACTCCATTAAACCGGATAAGATAAATAGCGGATTAGCAGAGCTGGGTACTACCCCACTCCAACAAGGATGTAAATTAATAAACTTAATTACGCGTCCTCAAATTACACTCAAAAACATAGCACCATTTATTCCTGCACTTCAACGGGAATTGGATGCTATTACAGAACGAAAAGAAGAAATTATTGAAGCAGCAGAGATTCTTGTTAAATATAAAGGCTATATTGAGCGAGAAAGAATTATAGCTGATAAAGCAGCCCGTTTAGAAGGAATACGCATCAAGGATAAATTCGATTATGAAAAGCTAGAATCCATATCCTTTGAAGGTAGACAAAAATTAAAACAAATAAATCCTGAAACCATTGCACAAGCAAGTAGAATTCCTGGAGTGTCTCCCAGCGACATCAATGTCCTTCTGGTTTTAGCTAGTAAATAAATAATGTTCCACGTGAAACAAATAACATAAAAAATGAGCGAAAAAGAATTAATTAAACGAATTAGAACTATTAAGGATTTCCCTAAAGAAGGAATTACCTTTTACGATATAACCACGTTATTTAAAGATCCAAAAGGTCTTAAAACTTTGTCCGATGATTTATACGAATTGTATAAAAACAAAGGAATAACAAAAGTAATTGGAATAGAATCCAGAGGATTCATAATGGGACCTGTTTTAGCAACACGCATCGATGCCGGGTTCATAACCATTAGAAAACCCGGAAAGTTACCGGCAGATACAATAGAGGAAAGCTATGACAAAGAGTATGGAAAAGACACCATACAGATTCATAAAGATTCCATTGATGAAAACGATGTTGTATTACTACACGATGATTTGTTGGCTACTGGGGGAACCATTGAGGCAGCTTGTAAATTAGTTAAAAGACTAAATCCTAAAAAGATCTATGTAAACTTCATCATAGAACTAAAAGACCTGAATGGAAGATCTGTATTTGGTGACGACGTAGAAGTAGAGTCAATTCTTAAACTATAAGAGTGGAAGAAAAGGATAAAAAAGCCATAGAAAACAAACTCAAAGAAATTGTATCCTCCCTACCCGATCTTCCGGGAATCTATCAATATTTTGATGAAAAGGATACCATCATTTATGTGGGTAAAGCTAAAAATTTAAAGAAAAGAGTTAGCTCCTACTTCAATAAAAAACACGAACCAGGAAAAACAAGAGTACTGGTTCGTAGGATACGAAACATAAAATACATTGTGGTAAATAGCGAGGAAGATGCGCTATTATTGGAAAACAACTTAATAAAAAAGCATCAACCACGATACAATGTACTTCTTAAAGACGACAAAACCTACCCTTCTATTCGCATTCGAAACGAATACTTTCCTAGAGTTCATAGTACGCGAAACATTGTAAGAGATGGATCTACCTACTTTGGTCCATACAGTCATTTACCTACAATGAAAGCACTATTGAAGCTCATTAAACAACTATACCCCATACGAACCTGTCATTTAAACTTATCTCCTGAGAGTATTTCTAAAGGTAAATACAAGGTATGCCTGGAGTATCACATAAAGAACTGTTTAGGACCTTGTGTAGGCAACCAAGAACATCAGGAATACCTTGAAAATATTCAGGAAATAAAAGAAATACTCAAGGGTAATACAAAGGATATCAGCAGGTTACTTAAAATCAAGATGCAAAAGCTAGCACAAGAAATGCGTTTTGAAGAAGCCGAAAAAGTCAAGCAAAAATACATACTAATAGAAAATTTCCGTGCAAAATCGGAGGTGGTTAGCAATAAATTACATAATCTAGACGTATTCACCATTGAAGAAAACAGAAAAAAGTCCTCATTCATAAACTACCTACACGTAGCAAACGGTTCCATTACACGTGCCTTTACCTTTGAATATAAGAAAAGACTGGATGAAACACCCGAAGAACTTTTACGTTTAGGAGTCATAGAAGTAAGAAAAAGGTATAAAAGCAAAACAAAAGAAGTAATAGTTCCCTTTCCAATAGATTTAGAACTTGAAGGAGTAGATTTTGTAATACCTCAAAGAGGAGATAAAAAGAAACTTTTAGAGTTATCATTGCTAAATGTTCAGCAATATAAAGCAGATAGACTCAAACAAGCTGAAAAACTAAATCCTGAACAGCGCAGCATACGCTTACTAAAAGAGATTAAAGAACAACTACAACTAGACAAAATACCTATGCATATAGAGTGTTTTGACAACTCAAACATACAGGGAAGTGATCCGGTTGCAGCTTGTGTGGTTTTCAAAAAAGGAAAACCCAGTAAAAAAGAATATAGAAAATACCATATAAAAACGGTAGTTGGTCCGGATGATTATGCATCTATGAGAGAAGTGATTACAAGAAGATATAAAGCGCTTACAGAGGAGAACCAACCCCTACCCGACCTAATTCTTACAGACGGAGGGAAAGGGCAAATGTCGGCCGTTAAAGAGGCTTTAGGTGAGTTAAATATAGACATCCCTATAGCGGGATTGGCAAAAGATGATAAACACAGAACATCTGAGCTTCTTTTTGGCAATCCTCCGCAAGTCATAGGACTGAAACAAAACAGTGCTTTATTTAACTTACTGGAAAACATTCAAAGTGAAGTGCATCGTTTTGCCATTAAATTTCATCGAGACTTAAGAAGTAAGAAACAGGTAATATCTGAACTGGATTCCATTCCAGGCATAGGCCCTGTAACAAAAAACAATCTCCTCAAGAAATTCAAAAGTGTGAAACGAATACGTGAAGCATCCGAGGAAGAGTTGGCAGAAATAGTAGGTCAAGCAAAAGCCAAAGCGTTAACTCAAGGGTTAAAAATCAAATAAAAAAGGCGTATAAATTTATAATTAGTATCTTAGGAATTAAATAATTAAAACAATGCGAGTAGTTATACAAAGGGTATCAGAGGCCTCAGTAAAAGTAGACAATGAGATAAAAGGAAAAATAAATGGGGGTTTGATGATACTTTTGGGTATTGAAAACAGAGATGAAGAAAAAGCTCAAGAAGAGACCGAATGGCTTTGTAATAAGATTGTGAACTTGCGCATTTTTGATGATGAAAAGGGAGTAATGAACAAATCGATAATGGATGTCAAGGGAGATATTTTACTAATCAGCCAATTTACGCTTCATGCATCTACGAAAAAAGGAAACAGACCATCATACATACACGCAGCTAAGCCAACAATATCTGAAGCCATTTACGAGCAGTTTGGAGAAAAGCTAGCAGAAAAACTGGGAAGACCTATTCAAACAGGCATCTTTGGAGCAGATATGGATGTACAATTAATAAACAAAGGGCCGGTTACCATTGTTATTGACTCATTAAACAGAGAATAATGACGTTAAATGAAGCACAAACCATTGTAGATAAATGGATTAAAGAATACGGCGTAAAGTATTTTAATGAATTAACGAATATGGCTATACTTACCGAAGAAGTAGGAGAACTAGCCAGAGTAATGTCCAGATTATATGGTGAACAATCGTTTAAAGAAGGTGAGAAAGCAAATTTATCAGAAGAACTGACCGATGTATTGTGGGTGCTACTTTGCATTGCAAATCAAACCGGAGTAGATTTAACCACATCTTTCAAAGAAAATCTGGAAAAAAAAACAAAGAGAGATAGTAAAAGACACATAAATAACCCTAAACTTAAAAGCAATGACTGAAAAAAAAGATAGCAAAGACAAATATCAAGTTGCATTAGCAAAATATAAAACAGACCTGAAGGATACTGATATTAAAGAAGCTGTTCAGAAACTAATTAGTGAGAAGGCAGCCGAAAATAACACTAGTGAGGTGAAAACATTTCTATTTAACTGCATAGATTTAACCACATTAACTCCTACAGACAACGATGAAAGTGTACTTGCTTTAGTTGAAAAAGTAAATCTTTTTGCTGACAAATATCCTGAGATGCCAAGTGTTGCAGCTATGTGCGTTTACCCTAATTTTGCCTCTTTATTGAAAAACTCTTTGGAAGTGGAAGGAGTAAATATAGCTTGCGTTTCGGGTGGGTTTCCCTCTTCACAAACATTCATCGAAGTAAAAGTAGCAGAAACTGCACTAGCCATTGGTGATGGAGCAGATGAAATAGATATGGTGCTATCCGTGGGTAAATTTTTAAGTGCTGA
>CAZOVL010000067.1:7228-15382 GCA_964583185.1 uncultured Bacteroides sp.
ACCAAAAATTCTTCTTTTGTTTCATTATTAAGATATACATACTTAATTCCCACTTCATTCTCTATAAGCAACTGAATGAATTGCGGTTCAATTAATTCTATTACCCTTGCTATGTTTTTATCTGAATTAGCTTCTTCCTTTGGCATGGCCATAATTTTCCATTCCTCTATGCTTAACTCGCACGTATAGGTCATTATATCATCCTTGAGCTCCATATTAGTAATCCAAATATTGCTGTAGGGTGCTTTCATTGGCAAAGAAGCTTTGTTTTTTTCAAGCCCACTGATTAACTCTTGTTTAACTGCTTCTTTTGATTTTGTCTTGGAAGTTCTATTTACACAACTCACAATTACTAGTACAGAAATCAAAGAAATAATTACTGTAAAGTATCTATGTTTTCTCATAATAACGATAGATTTTAATAATACGTTAAGGATGTACTATTGGTTATAAGCGACGATTTACAACATAATTAAGATACTGAATTAAAGCATCTTTAACATCACCCATATAATTAGAATTTATAATTCTTTCCCCTTCTTCACGGAAACTATCAATTACTTCATTGGCATAATCAATACCTTTATGATCAATAGCAAACTGAATTAAATCATTAATATCTTGAGGCGAAGCTTCTCCTTTCTTAACTAAAAAAGCCTTCTCCATATATTCAGCATTACCGGTACTATTCAGAGCATATAAAATAGGTAAAGTGAGTTTACCTTCTTCCATATCTTTCCCTGTAGGTTTACCTATTTGTAGGTTTTCATAATAATCAAAAATATCATCTTTGATTTGAAAACATAAGCCGATTAAGTTTCCTAACTTACGTGCTTGTTTTACTTGCTTTTCCGAAGCATTGGAAGAGATAGCAGCTATCTCTGCACAAGTTTCAAAAAGAGCTGCTGTTTTCTTATTGATTACACGGTAATATAACTCTTCTGATAGATTTAAATCGTTGATGTTTTCAAGTTGAAGTAATTCTCCTTCAGCTAATTTTTTACCTAGACTAGCTACTAAATCAACTATCTGAGAATTCTTTGTCTTCCCTACTTCCATTAAACAAGTGGCTAAGAAAAAATCGCCTGCCAACACGGAAACTTTATTTCCATAAATGGCATTAGTAGAAGGTTGGCCTCTACGCAACTGACTTTCATCAACCACATCATCGTGAATAAGACTGGCTGTATGTAGTAATTCTAAAGCAACAGCCGAATAAAGAGAGGTTTCATTAACTTTACCTAATCCCTTGGATATTAAAAGAACTAGAATGGGCCGCATCATTTTTCCATTCTTCTGCTTAACATGCTCAATTACGCTTCCCATTAATTCATTGGAGCTGAACAATGAGTCGTTAAAATATGATTTGAATTCTTCTAATTCTTTGTGAATCGGTTTTTGTATTTGCAGTAATGGATTCATTCTAGCATTCTAAATAAAACACAAAAATAATACATAAAAGAATCATTCCACCATTTTTTTGTATTTTTACATTAAATATACATAGAAATGGAGCAAAAGAAACTTTTTTTCATCGATGCCTACGCACTTATCTACAGATCGTATTATGCTTTGATAAGAAATCCACGAATTAATAGTAAGGGATTTAACACATCGGCTATAATGGGATTTGTAAACACGCTGGAGGAGATACTTAAAAATGAAAATCCCACACACATAGGGATAGCATTTGATCCTCCGGGACCAACTTTTAGACACGAAGCCTACGAGGAATACAAGGCTCAAAGAGAAGAAACTCCTGAAGACATCAGAAAATCAGTACCTATTATAAAAGAAATTATTAAAGCCTACAATATTCCCATACTAGAAGTTCAGGGCTATGAAGCGGATGATGTAATAGGAACACTGGCCACACAAGCAGGAAATCAAAGTATTCCTACCTATATGTTGACTTCCGATAAAGATTATGGGCAATTGGTTTCCGACTCTGTTTTTATGTATCGTCCAAAACATAAAGGAGGCTATGAGGTTTTAGGTGTGGAAGAAATTAAAACTAAATTTAAAATCAATGATCCCAAACAGGTCATTGATATTTTAGCTTTAATGGGAGATGCATCAGATAACATTCCGGGATGTCCCGGCGTGGGTGAAGTTTTTTCTCAACGATTGATTAATCAATTTGGTTCAGTAGAAAATTTAATTGAACACTCTAGTGAATTAAAGGGTGCAATGAAAAAGAAAGTAGAAGAGAATGTGGAAACCATCAAATTTTCAAAATTCTTAGCTACTATAAAAAAAGATGTCCCTATAGAATTAAAATTGAATGAGTTGATTCGAGAAAAAGAAGACGAAGATAAAATTAAAGAAATATTTCAAGAACTGGAATTTAAAACTCTACTCAACAGGAAATACCCCGATGAACAACTATCCACTCCTACCCTATTTAATAATTTAAATAAAAACGAACCAACTCAAGGCAATTTGTTTACCGATTTTGAAGGGAGTTATTCAAGTGAAGATAAAAATCGCAAGGATTTACCATTAGAAAACATAGAAAAAGATTATAAACTAATTGATAATCAAGAATCTATATCAGAATTAGCACAAATTTTAAGCAACCAAAAGGAAATTGCTCTAGATACAGAAACTACGAATACTGACCCGATGAATGCAGAATTGGTGGGTTTTAGTTTTTCTTATCAATCGAACGAAGCTTTTTACATTCCGGTGCCTAAAGAAAAAGAAGAAGCACAAAAAATTCTTGCAAACTTTAAATCGATTTTAGAAAATCCTGAAATAGTTAAAATTGGACAAAATATAAAATACGATTTAATTGTTCTAAGCAATTATGACGTTCAGGTGCAAGGCAAACTTTTTGATACAATGATTGCTCATTATGTAATTCAACCGGAGCTAAGACATGGGATGGATTACTTGGCAGAGATTTATTTAAATCATCAAACCATACCAATAGAACATTTAATTGGTCCCAAAGGAAAGAATCAAAAAAGTATGAGAGATCTTTCCCCGGAAGATGTTTATAAATATGCTTGCGAAGATGCCGATATCACTCTGCAACTAAAATACAAGCTGGAAGAAGATTTGAAAAGGAATAATTCGGAAGAACTCTTTTATACTATTGAAATGCCATTGGTTCCTGTGTTGGTAGAAATGGAACGGAATGGGGTGCGACTTGATACTACAGCACTTAAAAACACTTCTGAAAAACTAACGGCAAAACTCATTCAACTGGAAGATGAAATTCATTCTTTAGCCGGAATTGATTTCAATGTGTCATCTCCTAAACAAGTAGGAGAAACATTATTCGATCATATGAAATTGGATGAAAAGGCTAAAAAAACCAAATCAGGACAATACACCACTTCCGAAGAGGTACTTCTAAAATATAAAAACAAACACGAAATAGTAGAAAAAATATTAGAGTACAGAACTATAAAAAAATTACTAAGTACCTATATTGATTCACTGCCTTTAATGATCAATCCTAAAACTCATAAAATACACACTTCATTTAATCAAACTGTAACAGCTACAGGTAGGTTAAGTTCCAGTAATCCAAACCTGCAAAATATTCCCATACGCGATGATGAAGGAAGAGAGATAAGGAAAGCATTTATTCCAAATGAAGGAGATGAGTTCTTTTCGGCTGACTACTCACAAATTGAATTAAGGATAATGGCTCATCTAAGTAATGATGAGCATATGATTGAAGCATTTAATCATGGACTGGACATTCATACAGCTACGGCCGCAAAAATATATAAGGAAGAAGTAAGCGATGTTACTTCTCAGATGAGAAATAAAGCCAAAACAGCCAATTTCGGCATTATTTATGGAATATCTGTCTTTGGGTTGTCTGAAAGACTAAATATTGAGCGAAAAGAAGCCAAACAGCTAATTGATGGATATTTTGAAAGTTATCCTGATGTCTCAAGATACATGGAAGAGAGCAAAGAGAAAGCCAGAAGTATGGGGTACGTTGAAACCTTATTTAAAAGAAAAAGATTCCTTCCTGACATTAACTCACGAAATGCCATAGTAAGAGGTTTTGCAGAGCGTAACGCAATTAATGCACCCATTCAGGGAAGTGCTGCAGATATTATTAAGGTAGCTATGATTAATATCTTCAAACGCATTAAAAAAGAAGAATTAAATGCAAAAATGATACTTCAAGTACACGACGAACTCAATTTTAGTGTTCCAAAAGAAGAAAAAAAGATTTTAGAAAACATAGTTATTGAAGAAATGGAAAACGCTTATCAAATGAAAGTACCTTTAAAAGTAGACTGTGGATGGGGTAAAAATTGGCTTGAAGCACACTAATTTTAGTTGATAACATTATTTAACTTTATCACATATTGATACAATAAATATTCAAAGCATCAACTTACGTAAGAAATTACATAAGTTGATGCTTTTTTTATTGAAAAAAATTAAAGTGAATTTGCTTTTAGATACTTTATGATCAAAACAGGAACAGTAACATAATGATACTTTTTTCCATATAAATAGCTTTTTACTGAAATATATATCTATATTTACATCAGAAAAATAGAATAATCTAACATTTTGATATAAACAACACTAAAAGGAAGGTGCTATGAAAACAAAACAATTAATCAAACAAACACTTATTGTTATCTTATTTGGACTTTTCGGAATTTGTAGTTTTGCTAAAACTCAAAACAACTTAATTTACGATACAGAAGAAGTAAATGGAGTAATGGTGGCACAAACAGTATACAAACAAGAGAATGGCATTTTAGCTCATTATCAAAAATATATGTATGAATACGATGATAACCATCGAGTAATACAAAATACTTCATACAAATGGGATAATAATGCTTGGGTAAACGATATGTGCATTAAACATCAATACACTGGAAAAACAGTAACAACTACTTATTATAAATGGAATAATAAGAAAAATGAATTTATTCTTCAACCAAATCTTACTGTAACAACCAGTTATAACTAAATTATTAAAAACAAAAAAAGGAGGATTTTATATCCTCCTTTTTTTATGTCTAGAAAAAGCTATTAATAATTATCTTTCATAATTTCAAAATGAGCTTGAGGGTGTAAACAAGCAGGACATACCTTAGGAGCTTCTTTTCCTACGTGTATAAATCCGCAATTACGACATTGCCAAACCACTTCGTCTTCTCTGGCAAATACTTTTGCATCTTCAATGTTGCTTACAAAAGCACGATATCTTTCTTCGTGACCTTTTTCTGCATTAGCAATATTACGATACATAGCAGCAATTTCAGGAAAACCTTCTTCTTGTGCTACATCAGCAAAATGAGGATAGTCAACAGCCCACTCTTCGTGCTCACCTTGAGCAGCAGCCAAAAGATTTTCTAATGTTGAACCAATAACACCAGCAGGGAAAGAAGCATTTACTTGAACCATTCCTCCTTCTAAATATTTAAACATTCTTTTTGCGTGTTCTTTTTCTTGCTCAGCTGTTTCTAGGAAAATAGCAGCCATTTGCTCAAATCCATCATTTTTTGCTTGCTTAGCAAAATAAGTGTAACGCATTCTAGCTTGTGACTCACCTGCAAAAGATTGCATAAGATTTTTCTCGGTTTGTGTACCTTTAACTGATTTTTTAGCCATAATTAATTTGTTTTATATGTTATATAAGAAATAGTCATACATATTATCAATATCCAAAATGGATATAGCAAATATAAAAAATATTGGTGAAAAACAGACTTAATATTATATATATTAAACATTCCATTCATTACCAAAAACTTTATATTACCCATTAAATTCCATAAATCTATTTATTTTGACTAATTTTACAATCTCTTAATATTTGGTTATATTAATCCGCGTAATATTCAATTTTTAATTTGTTTAAGTATATGATAGATTTTAAGCCGAAGATTATTGTAGCTTTAAAAAGCTACAATAAGCAAACATTTTCATCCGATTTAATGGCCGGTCTTATTGTAGGTATTGTAGCACTTCCCTTAGCCATTGCTTTTGGTATTGCCTCTGGAGTTACTCCTGAAAAAGGAATTATCACTGCAATAATAGCAGGTTTTATCATTTCATTATTGGGGGGTAGTTCTGTACAAATTGGTGGACCTACAGGTGCATTCATTATAATTGTTTATGGTGTAATACAACAATATGGTGAGGCCGGATTATTGGTAGCTACTCTAATTGCGGGTGTTATACTACTTATTATGGGCTTATTTAAGTTAGGTACTATTATTAAGTTTATACCCTACCCCATTATTGTTGGTTTTACCAGTGGTATTGCAGTCACCATTTTCACCACACAGATTGCCGATGTATTTGGACTGAGCTTTGGCGATGATAAACTCCCCGGTGATTTTATAGGCAAATGGATTATGTACTTTAAGTACATTTACACTATTAATTGGTGGGAAACAGCCGTATGTTTTTCCAGTATAGCACTTATAATATTTACACCACGTATTTCTAAAAAAATACCCGGTTCATTGGTTGCCATAGTAGTGCTTACAGTAGTGGCCTATCTATTAAAAACTTATTTAGGTGTGGATCAAATAAGTACCATTGGTGATCGATTCATCATTAGTTCCAGCTTACCAACAGCGGAGATTCCAAATCTAACTTTTGAAAGTGTAAAGAACCTAATTCCCGTATCTATCACCATAGCTGTGTTAGGTGCAGTTGAATCTTTACTTTCAGCTACTGTAGCCGATGGAGTAATAGGAAAGAAACACAACTCAAACACAGAGCTCATAGCACAAGGTGCAGCCAATATGATTGTTCCTCTATTTGGTGGCATACCGGCCACAGGAGCCATTGCACGTACTATGACAAACATAAACAATGGGGGAAAAACTCCGGTAGCCGGTATTATACACGCAGTGGTGTTACTTTTAATTATGTTATTTTTAATGCCATTGGCAAAATATATTCCTATGGCTTGCTTAGCTGGTGTTCTTGTTATTGTAGCTTACAATATGAGTGAATGGAGAACATTTAAAGCGTTTATGAATAACCCCAAATCGGATGTAGCCGTATTGTTAGTAACCTTTTTATTAACTGTTATTTTCGATCTAGTTATTGCCATTCAAGTGGGTCTTATATTAGCTTTCTTACTCTTTATGAAACGTATCACTGAAACCACAGAAGTATCGGTTATAAGAGATAAATTAAACCTTACGGAAGATGACAGCGGTATGGAAGATGAAAAATTAATGATTCCTGAAGGTGTAGAAGTATATGAAATAGAAGGACCTTACTTCTTTGGGGTGGCCAATAAATTCGAAGAGCAAACCATTCAAATGGGTACTCCTCCTAAAATAAGAATCATAAGAATGAGAAAAGTTCCATTTATTGATTCTTCAGGTATTCATAACCTTACTAACTTCTGTAAAAACTCCCAAAAGGAAAAGATAAATATCATTCTGTCTGGAGTAAATAAAGATGTAAATGCTACTTTGGAAAAGGCTAATTTCTACGATGTAGTGGGTAGAGAAAACATCTGCCCTAACATTTTCAGAGCATTGGATCGTGCAAAATATCTTTTATCTGCGTTAGAGGAATCTGAATGAGTAAAATAAGAGTTAGCAAGATTCTGACTAGCCCTGAATGAACTATAACGTTTATTTAGGGCTAATCAGGCATTTTATTTACCCCATATGTTTAATATTTCAGCAATATAAATGCAATGTAAATTTCCTTTTGCACCGTACCACTTTTCCAATATCTTTTGATCTAAAAAACGATCTTTATTTAATTTCTCGCAATAGAGTTTTTTACATTCCAATGTGAGACGAGACTGTTCAAAAACAATGTTTCCATCGGATGTAGTATTCGGTATTAATCCGGTTTCTTTAATTTTATTGACATCCCTACCCGACTTGGAACCACAAATTTTGTGTATCTCTTTATTTTCTTCCCCTAGAAAAGAAAGAGTAAAGCATTCATTATTTTCTAAAAATCCATAAGTATACCGCTCAGGACGAACAAAAACAAATACAACCGGTTTATTCCAAAGATAGCCCACACCACCCCAATTAGCAGTCATCGTATTGAACGACTCACTTGTTCCGGCAGTTATTAACATATACTCTTTACTGATAATATCAATAAAATTTTCTTCTAACTCTCCTATTTCAATTTTATTAAATGAATTCATATTCTTCTATTTTAATA
>CAZOVL010000068.1:0-15205 GCA_964583185.1 uncultured Bacteroides sp.
AGGTATTTGTTCGTTTTGTAAATAGTGAAGTGAAGAAACACGCTCAATTCATCAACAGTTTTACTGAAGATGATTTAGCTTTCTACAGAAAATAAAAAGAATTGATTGAAGGAAAAACCTCTTTTTGTGCTGTATAATTTAAGAAACCTAGAGATAGTAAAATAAACACTAACAACCAACTCTTCATTTAACTAATATTAAACAAAATCACAGACTATTATTTCTTCTCAAATTATCTTTTTATGTATATTAGTAAAACACAATTAATTCTTGTATATATATCATATATTGTATAAACAACTTTCATAATCATTTATATATGTTTAGATTATTTTTATTTATAGCATTTTTATTCTCCTTACCTATAATTTATCCTCTTTATTCCCAAGAACAGATTCCTTTTGTTTATAACAAAGAGAATATGAATAAAGACTTTCCTTCATTAAAAATGCTAGAAATAGAAGATTTGCAAGAAATACCTTTTCTTCCAGATCCATTTTTATGGGCTGATGGAAATAGTAGATTAACAAATTTCAAAGAATGGAAGAATAGACGTTCTGAAATAGCTCAACAACTTCAGCACTATGAATTAGGTTATAAACCTATCGTTTCTAAAGATAGGATAAAAGCAACACTACACAATGATACACTTAAAGTTGAGATTCATGAGAATGGAGAAGTATTAGTCTTAACTAGCCACATAAAATATCCAGAGGGTACAGGTCCTTTCCCTGCTATTATTGGAATTGGCCAACCTACCGGTTCTCTACCTTCATCTCTTTTTGAAAATAGAAATATTGCACAAATAGCTTTTAATTTTAATCAAGTTATGTCTCATACTCAAAAACGAGGAGAAGAACCAATAAATCGTTTATATCCCAATCAAACAGAAATGGGAGCTTATATTGCTTGGGCTTGGGGAGTAAGCCGTTTAATTGATGGATTAGAAATTATTCGAGAAAAATCTCGAATTGATCTTTCACATTTAGCGATTTCTGGTTGTTCATTTGCAGGGAAAATGGCATTATACGCTGGAGCTTTCGATGAGCGTATTGCATTAACCATAGCTCAAGAACCAGGTGGTGGTGGAGTAAATGCATGGCGAGTGTCAGAAACTTTAGGCAATGTAGAAACCCTTGGAAAAACAAGTCATGCATGGTTCTTAGAAAGTATGTTTCAGTTTGCTGGCAGTAATGTAAACAAACTACCTACAGATCATCATGAACTTGCCAGTTTAATCGTTCCCCGTGCATTATTGGTCTTAGGCAATGTTGATTATGAATGGTTAGCAGAAGAATCCAACTATATTTCTTGTATAGCTGCTCGAAAAGTTTGGGAAAAATTTGGAATTGCTGATAGAATGGGATTTTCTATTCAAGGAGGGCATAAACATTGTGTATTACCTGAAAGCCAGTATCCTGAAGTGGAAGCCTTTATAGATAAATTTTTATTGGATAAAAAGAACATTAACACTTCAATAACAAAGGCTGAAGTATATAAGAATAAAATAGATTATTTAAAATGGATGCCTTGGGCTCAATAAGTCTAGTTATTATAACGCTTTCCAAAAACGTTGAAAATCATCGGTACTACCATAACATATTAAAGAGTCATTCTCTAAAATTTTCTCTTCATCGGAAATATTATCTATTAATTTTTTTGTGGTTACATATAGACCTAATAGGTTCTGTTCTTTTACCGATCGCATAATACCAAGCACCTTCAAGTTAAACTCTTTCTTTAAATTCAATTCATTCACAAAGTATCCCACCATTTTTTCGGGTAATTGGAATTTGAAAACCTGCTGCCTATTGGTTATTTGAAAGGTTTCAACCAATGTACCAAACCCCCAGGAATGAACTAAACTTAATGCAGCGTGTTCTTCCGGATTAAGTATCTTCTTGATTTCAAAAGCTTCTAACACAGACTTATGTATTTCATCAATAGCACGAGCATAGATGGTTTTTACCTTTTCTTTTTTCAAAAGAGCAACCACGCGAACTGATGCACCAAAATTCTCTCCAATTGTAACAATTACCGCATCTACTTTTAAAAGAGGTAAAGCAGCTAAAGATTGTTCATCTGTGGCATCTAAAACAAAACCAGTGGCTATTTGATCTTTAATTCGTTCCACTTTTGCTTCATCAACATCAACACCTATAACTTCGTGACCTAAAGCAGCTAACTCTTCGGCTAGCACTTGACCAAAATTTCCTAATCCTATAACTATATATTTCATAATGCTATAATTTTAATTTATAATGATGTGATCGCTAGGGTGATGATATTTTCGTTTCTCAGATTGTTTCACCAATCCAAACATAATGGTCATAATACCTACACGACCAATGAACATTAACAATGTGACAAATAGTCTACCGGCAATCCCCAAATTTTCCGTAATACCTAATCCCGATCCTGCTGTACTTAATGCAGCAACACACTCAATAATCAAGTGTTTTAAAGGAATAGCTGGCTCAATAAATGACAGAATTAACAAAGAAAAAAACAAAGTAATCAATGATATAATTACAGCTGCATTGGATCTACGTATGGATTCATAGGATAATTCTCTGCCTAAAACTTCTATTCTATCTGTGCCTTTAATAACCGATTTTAGATTAAGAAAGACCACAGCTAGTGTATTCACTTTGATTCCTCCTGCAGTTGACTGTGAAGCTCCTCCAATCCACATATATACAACAAACAACATTAAAGTCTGAGGATGGAAAGCATTTAAGTCTACATTACTAAAACCTGCAGACCGAGGAGTAACAGCCATAAAAAAACCATGAATTAACTTATCCCAAAAAGTTTGATTTGCCAAAGAATTATTCCATTCAAACAATAGAACCATTCCATACCCGGCAACTAATAAAATGGCTGTTGTAATGAGAACAATTCTTGTATTCAAGTTATACAAGTGTCTTCTTCCTCTTTTCTTCCACCGTCCGGTTGTTATAAAATGCCAACATCTTTTAATATGGAAAAAGAAGATATCTTTAAAGTTCACTAAAATAGGAAAGCCAATGCCACCAAGAATTATTAAAATAGAAAGAAAAAGGAACAATGAGCTATTGCCATTTTGAATCAATGGATTTGTTAAGCCTTCCGGGAAAGAAGAAATACCTGCATTACAAAAAGCAGAGATGGAATGAAAAGCAGAAAAAGCTAATTCTTCATCAATGGATAATCCCAAGTTGCCGTGAATACTACTCCATATAACTAACATGCCAACTCCTTCAATAACCAATGTAAACAAGAGAATATAAACTAAAGTAGAAACCAAAGAATTCAAAGAATCATTTTTTAAGACATTCCGCAAACCAATCTGATTATACAAAGAAGTATTACCCATAAAAAATATGGCAAAAAAGCTAGTAAAAGTCATTATTCCCAACCCTCCAATTTGCATTAGAATGGCTATTATTGTAAGACCTCCAGAAGTAAATGTTGTTGGAATATCAATGGGTGACAGCCCGGTTACACAAACAGAGCTCGTGGAAATAAAAAGAGAATCTATCCAAGAAATACCATTTACACTACATCTAGGCAGCATTAAAAGTCCACTCCCCACCAAAATGATAAAGATAAAGCTTCCAGCCAGGATATGTGATGGATTTGTTTTCTTTCCTAACATCCGAACAACCCCATAAGAGATATTCAAAAAGGCTAACAAAACAAGCAACGAAAGCTTAAAGTAAATATGGTTCGTTAAATCCCAAAAATATTGTATCAAGCCACTTACATCAGGACGATTAAAAACAACAGGGATTAATGTAAGATATAACAACCAACTAACTAACCACATAACGTGTTTAAAGCTTCGTTTAGTTCGTTCATAATCAATTAAGAAAGGGAGGGTAATGTCAATCAAAAAAACAATCCAAATAAACTTGTAAACCTTTTGAATAAAAGAAAGCGTTTCTGCATCTACCGTAAATCCTTTTTGAAAAATCAAAGCAATGAACAAAGCAATGGAACTAAGAAGTGTTATCCAATGCAAAACATTTAGTATTCCCTTTATGTAGGGTCTTAACCATTTGTTCTGATAGAGTATGAATTTATGGTATACTTTCATTTCAACGACATTCCTTATTCTCACAAACATAAGGAAAAGATTTTATATATAAACAGAGCATTCTTTTCTATTCCTCGCTTTTCTTTATTAAAATGAGATTTATCAATCATTTTAATTCCTTTTTCCTTTTAAATGAGTATTTTTGATGTTATTACAAACAAGACTATTACATAAATTTATTATGAGCGAACGCAGAAAAAAATTCATTTTAGAAGAAGCTGATATACCAAAATTTTGGTATAATATTCAGGCTGATATGAAAAATAAGCCGGCATTACCTCTAAATCCTGCAACTAAAAAACCAGTAGAAGTTAAAGATTTATCTCCTGTTTTTGCTGAAGAGCTATGCCGTCAAGAGTTAAATCAAACCGATGCTTGGATTGAAATACCGGAAGAAGTACGAGAATTATACAAAAATTACAGATGTACTCCTCTTGTTAGAGCCTATGGTTTAGAAAAAGCCTTAGGCACACCGGCACACATCTATTTTAAGAATGAAAGTGTTAGCCCTATTGGCTCACATAAACTCAACTCTGCTTTGGCTCAGGCCTATTATTGCAAGCAAGAAGGAATCACCAACATAACCACTGAAACCGGTGCGGGGCAATGGGGAGCTGCTTTAGCATATGCAGCAAGTGTTTTTGGCTTAGAGGCTGCTGTTTATCAGGTAAAGATTAGCTATCAACAAAAGCCCTATAGAAAAAGCATCATGCAGACTTTTGGAGCTCAAGTAACTCCTTCTCCATCGATGTCAACACGTGCGGGAAAAGATATTATAACAGCACACCCTAATCATCCGGGATCTCTTGGAACAGCCATATCAGAAGCCATAGAATTGGCAACCACCACACCTAACTGTAAATACACATTAGGCTCGGTATTAAGCCACGTTACACTACACCAAACAATTATTGGTCTAGAGGCAGAAAAACAAATGGAGATGACTGGAGAAAAGCCTGATATCATTATTGCCTGTTTTGGTGGTGGGTCTAACTTTGGAGGCATTGCTTTCCCTTTTATGCGTCACCAATTTACTGAGGATAAGAAATCTGATATAAGATTCATTGCTGCTGAACCGGCATCTTGTCCAAAGCTAACAAGAGGTAAGTTTATGTACGATTATGGTGATGAAGCGGGTTACACTCCACTTCTTCCAATGTACACTCTTGGACATAACTTCTCCCCTGCTAACATCCACGCAGGAGGTTTGCGTTATCATGGTGCAGGTGTTATTGTATCCCAACTACTAAAAGATAACTTAATGGAGGCTGTTGACATACCTCAATTAGAGTCGTTTGAAGCAGGTAGTTTATTTGCCAAAACAGAAGGCATCATACCTGCTCCGGAATCGTGTCATGCTATTGCTGCTACTATTCGTGAAGCCAAGAAATGCATAGAGACAGGAGAGGAAAAGGTGATTCTGTTTAATCTCTCCGGTCACGGATTAATTGATATGCCTTCTTATGATCAATTCTTCTCGGGTGATTTGGTGAATTACTCTTTGGATGATGCTTTGATTGAAGAAAACCTGAAAGAAGTCCGCAACTTAGTAGATTTAAACAAAGATTTATAAAAGAGAAACAAAACCTCCCTTTATGCGTTAATACTATTAGGCGTTTAGATTTAATAATATTAAAAATAAAGAATTTATGAAATATATTGGAGCACACGTAAGTGCAGCTGGAGGTGTAGAAAATGCACCTATCAATGCAAATGAGATAGGTGCTAATGCTTTTGCTCTTTTTACAAAAAATCAACGGCAATGGGTATCCAAACCTTTAACTGATGAGAATATTGATAAGTTTAAAGAGGGATGCAAAGAGTTCAATTTTTCTGCAGATTACATCCTTCCGCACAATAGTTACTTGACCAATTTGGGACACCCGGAAACAGAGCCACTGGAGAAAAGCAGAAAAGCTTTTCTCGATGAAATGCAAAGAGCTGAACAACTAGGTCTTCATTTAATGAATTTTCATCCGGGAAGTCATCTTCGAAAGATTTCTGAAGAAGCCTGTTTAGACCTTATTGCAGAAAGTATAAACTTAACACTCGATCAAACGGAATCCATAGTCGCAGTTATTGAAAACACAGCAGGACAAGGTAGCAACCTGGGATATGAGTTTTGGCAATTGGGCTACATTATAGATAAGATTAAAGATAAAAGCCGTGTAGGCATTTGTTTAGATACTTGTCACACATATACTGCCGGATATGACATTGTAAACAAATACGATGAGGTATTTGAAGAATTTCAAAAAGAAGTAGGATTCAACTACTTAAGAGGCATCCATTTGAATGACTCTAAAAAAGAATTGGGTAGCCGAGTAGATAGACACGACAGTATTGGCAAAGGATTTTTAGGAAAAGAATTTTTCAAACAATTTATGAATGATGCTCGATTTAACAATATGCCTATAATTCTTGAAACTCCGGATGAAACACTCTGGGCTGAAGAAATAGCTTGGCTAAGAAGTGTGCAAGAAAGCTAAAAAAACAGATTTATATAATAAAAGGTCGTATTTTCTACGGCCTTTTTTTATGACATAAAATGTAAAAAAAAGAGATTATAATTAGCGTTTATCAGCTATAAACTCAAAACAAATGCATCCAATTTAAGAAGTAAAACTAAAGGGATAACAGAGATAAAAACGCTATCCCCTCAGAGTGCGTCAAACAGCATTTTCCCTTTTATTCAGTCGGTCTAGGACCTAAGGCTTGTCGGTCTAGGACTGAAGGGTGTTCGGTCTAGGACCGAGGGGTATCAGGTCTTAGACCCACCTGAAGAAAAATCCATACATACTCTTTTTATAAAAATCAGCTTCTGAAACAGAGTCTTTCCACAACGGACACAATGTAAAGATTTAATCAAACATAAAACATAAGTAAAACATTATTTTTCATTGATGACAATACAAGTATTATTTACTTTTATAAAAAAACAAGGTGATATCTAAGCTAAGCCTAAATATCACCTTATTACTTTTATAAAAAATAGAGAATCGTCTTATTTAAATCTTAAAACAGTAAAAGAATACGCTGGCAAAGTAACCTTATCAATACCACTAATTGTTTTGGTTTGAGGCTTAGCGTCTCTATCATCTGGTTTACCATGTAATACACTACAAGTGGCTGTTACCCCACTTAAATTTACTTCGGGTATTTGCAGTTCCGATTCAATTGAAACAGGAAGTAAATTAACCAACTTCACTATGTAGTCACCACTAACTTCATCTTTAACTACTGAAACTGAAAATCTCTTTTGTACAGACTCATTAGTATCAGATAAAACCACCTTAGAGGGCAAATATTGGTTTCCCGCATTTTCTCCAAACATTTTTTGAATGTAATAACCAGTAGTAAGTTTCACCTCTGTATTATTAAAATAGATCAAATCCGGATTCCATTGTGTATAACCATCTTTAGCCAACAATGGAGCATAAGAGGTCATAGAAACTATATCGCCATTTCTCTCCACATTATTCATATGCAAAGCTTCAGCCAAAGCTGTTTCAATATTATTACGTCTACCGGGTAAATGAGCGGCATACTCTCCAAGATATACTTTTGACTTATTTCTGTCATATCTATCATAATAATCTTGATTATGGATATACCATCCAGGAGGTTGATAATAGTGTTCATCTACTATTGGAATTTCCAATTCTGTTGCAAACTTCCAACCTTCAACATAATCAGAGCCTTCAGAGAAAGGACCAACAGTTCCAATGACTATAATTTCCGGATGTTTCTCTTTAACAGCTTTGAAAATCATTTCAAAACGCTCTTCAAAAATATGCGTAATTAAATCCTCATTTCCTACTCCAATGTATTTCAAATTAAATGGTTCCGGATGTCCTGCTTCTGCACGTACTCTACCCCATTTGGTGCTTTTATCACCATTAGCCCATTCAATTAAATCCAATACTTCTTGTACGTAATCATCCATTTCGCACATAGGAATTCCTCCTTGTTGTCCGGCACCACCTGTCGAAGAGTTTTGACAAGGCACACCCGCTGGAACAACAGGTACAGGTTCAGCATTTAAGTCTTCACAAAACTGGAAAAACTCATAGTAACCAACTCCTGCAGATTGATGATAGCCCCAAATGTTTCTCTGATGTTTTCTTGATTCGAGAGGACCTACCGTATTTTTCCAACGATACATATTGTCCAATCCATCTCCGTGAGCCAAACATCCACCGGGGAAACGCACAAAGCGAGGCTGAATATCTGCCAATACTTGTGCTAAATCTTGACGTAACCCATTTTTCCTTCCTTTGAATGTTTTCTGAGGAAATAATGAAATCATATCTAAATTATAAATACCTTCGCTTTGTGGAGTTATACGTAATTTAGCTGCTTTAGACGACTCTTTTGCGACTAAAACTAAACTTTGTTTTTTCCACTGATTAGTAGGCTTCTTAATTGTTTTTTCAGCAATAACCACATCTTTCTCGTCAATTAACTGAACCAAAAGTTTACCTCCTTTATTGGAAGAACTTAAACGGGTAAATAAAGAGAAGTCATATTTATCTCCCTTTACAATAGGAATTCCATCATACCCTTTATTCAACAGAGAACCACCTACTTGACTCACATTAAGTACAGCGTAGTTTTCATTATTGATGTGAATAGGATCTTTTGTTTCAGTAGAAAAAGAAATGTTATTCCCGCTAGTTTCCCAAAAAGACTTGCTATTCCATTCTCTACGATCACTTGAGTTATACTCAAAATCTCTGTTTTGAATTAGTTCGGCATAAAGACCACCATCTAAAGCATAGTTTATATCCTCTAAGAAAATTCCCATAAGTATATCACTAATAGGTTTAGCCTCATTTACATCAACAGAAACAGTAGCCTTTACCGTTTCTAAATTAGCAAATCGTTGTGCATCTTGAGCGGTTGTTTCACCGTATAACTTATTTTTATAATCGGATAATTGTTTGTGACGAATCAACTGATCAATAACACTCCAAGGTACTTTATGAATGGTTCCCAATCGTTGATGTCCATTGATGGTAATCTCTTTTCTTAGATTT
Source organism: uncultured Bacteroides sp. (assembly GCA_964583185.1). GTDB lineage: Bacteria > Bacteroidota > Bacteroidia > Bacteroidales > Bacteroidaceae > Bacteroides_E. The sequence continues at coordinate 9,121 of CAZOVL010000068.1, forward strand.
AGTCGTTCTGATTCATTCATCTCAACTGTTGAATCAAAAGAAATTAAATCGGTAGAGTTCACCTTATAGGCTTTGTTATCTTGACCATTTACCCAAGACACAATAAAAGAAGAACCAACTGATGATATTTCAGGATACAAACAACTACCATTCTCCATCACTATAGGGTAATGCTGTACACTCCAATTTATCAAATCTTTTGTTGAAGTATAAGCAAAAGTTCCATCTCTATCGTTAACGCTCCACACACAATGCCAAAGGTTATCTTTACCTAAAAAGAGATAGGGATTATACATTTTCTTTTCACCACCCCATGTACCATAATCACAACGAACAAAGCTATGTGGTCCTATTTCATGCCATTCTTTTTCATTTATACTCCAAGAAAAATGAAGTCCATGATTTTGTTCATAAGCAAATAAATAAGCAAAATCGGGTTCATTTTCAATGCTCTTTATAGAGGCGAATAACGAGGAAGAAAGAAGCAAAAAAAGAGCTAAAAAACCACTTAAAGCTTTCATTCTAAATCTCTTGATTTTTCTGTTTTGAATCATATTTAACTATTCCTTATTTATTCTGAAAACTTATAAAGTCCTGAAGCATGAGGAGCTAATTTCTGAGAGAAATCATTTGACACCACACCTAAACTTTCTCCAGTCCAAAGATTAACCACATTACAATCTCCATTTAAGCCTAAGTCCTTAAGGTTTACCTTAACCTCTTGCTCTTTTTCATCATCAATATTAAATAATGCAAGATATACTTCATGTGTTTTGGGGTTTCTTGAAGTAATAGCCACCTTATTATCTTCTTGGAAGATTTGTTGAACATCGGTAGTTTCTCTATGCATACGCAACACTTCTTTGTTTGTTAACAATGAAAGAGTGAATCCATCATTACTAGGTAAATCACCACCAAACATCAAAGGAGAACGGAAAATAGTAAATAATGTCATCAAGGTATATTGTTCCTCTTGGGTTAATCGTGACATACGAGGTTCACCACGCTCACCACGAATCGATATCTTTCCTAGAGGAATCATATCACAATCGGGCCATGTACCGGGAGTAATGTAGGGGTACCAATTTTGAGCAACATCTAATAAATGAGTTATGTCTCTCCATAAATCCCATACATCATCCACCATACGCCACATATTTGCGTGCTCACGAACATGTTCTGCAGCTTCTATAGGTGTCTGTCCAGGTGATAAACTTAAAACCATAGGACGACCTGATTGATCTATTGCTTTTCTTATCAATTCTATTTCTGCTTCATGGTATGGACGAGAAACATCATCTATTTTAATGAAATCAACCCCCCAAGAAGCATATAAATCGAAAATAGAGTTGTAGTACTCTTGAGCTCCTTCTTTATCAGCTACAATGGTGTAATTATCTCTTAACCACTTACATTGCAACTCTGTAGAGTAAATTTGATCAGCAGTAATACCATCAGTACCTTTAATAGGTAATTTTTTCTCAACAGCTTCAGTTGGAATTCCACGCATAATATGAATACCAAACTTTAAACCTTTACTGTGTACATAATCTGCCAAATCTTTGAATCCATTGCCATTGGCTGAAGAAGGAAAACGATTAGTTGCCGGTTGGTAACGACCATATTCATCAAGAACATAAATTGGGTCAGTTTGATTGTAGCCTCCTGCTTTATCATTTTCAACAAACCAACGAATGTCAACTACAATATATTCCCAACCGTAATCTTTTAGGTGCTCAGCCATATAGTCAGCATTAGCTTTCACCTCATGCTCTTCAACTGTAGGACCATAGCAATCCCAACTATTCCAACCCATAGGTGGAGTCTGTGCCCATTCTTTAAATTCTCCTTTAGCAAAGGATACTTTTTCTTTTTCTACCTGTTTACATCCTGTAAAGTAGAAAAATAAAACTGTAATTAACAATAAGTTTTTCTTCATAATCATGTTATTAATTTATAGAGTTGTTTTAAGAGTATAAGTTTTAATTAAAAGTCAAAGCTAAATTCCAATGTTTGGCTAAAGACTCAGCCTCACTTTTTGTTAAGTGGATTACTGCTCCGTGCTTAGGAGAGCTAAAGTTTATTGATTTCATTACACCTTCATTAAAATGCCCCAAATTATCAAAGTCGGTGAAGTTAGATGTTTCACTAAAACCAAAGTTATGTACTTTAATACCATAAACATCATACATTAATACCCACTTATCCTCTCCTATTCGTTTCCATACATTAGGTGCTTCGCACGATGTTGATTCCGGATCATACCAAGAAGGATCATAGATATATTCTCCTGTTAACTTATCAGAAACTGCTTGTTTTATACCGGGAGTTCCATCGTGAGACACATAAAACAGATGATATTTACCATTTACTTCTGTTAAATCTCCATCAATATATGACTTGCCGGGTACAGGGTATTCAAAAAGAATTTGGGGTTCTGTTTCTAACGCAGTAAAATCTTTATTGGCATAACTATAATAGAGTCGATTAATACCATCGTCTTTAAATCGCATGGTAAAATAAACCAACATCCGATCCTTTTCTTTATCATAGATACTTTGAGGAGCCCAGGAAGCAGCCATATCTTCATATCCTTCAAAATGATCTTCAAAAATAAAATTACTACGAGACCAATTTATCAAATCTTTAGATTTCATCAACACAAAGCCCCTATTATTCCCCCAGCCGTATTGAGCCCCATCACGCTCCCATTCAGAGTCTCTTAATCCGTCTCTTTGAGCAAAGATATGCAAATCAGTCATTACCATGTAAAAGTAATCATCAGGACCTCTATAGATGTGAGGGTCTCTAATTCCTTTCTGAGTACCCAGTGTATCTCCACTCATAATGGGATTTCCGTTATTTACAGCCGTAAAGGAATAACCATCGGAACTAAGAGCAAAATATAAACTATGCGTAGGATCTTGAAAATAGACCAACAAATAAGCTGATAAATCCTCTTCTGAAGTAGCAGAATCGGTTTTAGATTGACAGCTTACAAACAATAATAGAGATAAAACATAAGATAGATGTTTCATATACCGATATTATAGAGATGGAACAACTTTCTTTATTTTTCCTTTCTTATCAAAGAACAGAGGATCAATGCAAACTTCACGATGATAACCTGCTGCTCTACCCATATGAATGCCATCAGGACGATTAAAACGATGGTAAACAATGTACCACTCATCTTTTCCAGGTATTTGAATCACAGAATTATGACCTGTTCCATAAATGCCTTTTGTTGCATCTTTTTGAAGAATTAAGTTATCTTCAGGTATCTCTATTGGACCATAAGGAGATTTAGATGTACCATAGCGAACTCTATAATCCTCACTACGAGTATCATTCTCAGACCAAAGGAAATAATAAGTTCCTTTTCTATAAATAACATAAATAGCCTCTCTAAAAGTATTATCGGGTGTAATAACTTTCTCAGTTCCTTCTTTGATACTCACCATATCTTCATTTAACTCGGCAACTACACAAAAACCATTCCCCCAATACAAGAAATGTTTTCCTGACTGTGGATCTCTAAATACGGCAGGATCAATTACTTGTCCTCCACGAACTCCTTCAGGACGTAAGCTAACAAGTGGCTTACCTAAATCTTTGTAAGGTCCTGTTGGATAATCAGCATATGCTACTCCAATTTGCTGCTGTCCCGTGTAATAAAAAAAGTATTTATAAGTTCCATCGGATTGTTTAACTTCAATAGCAGTAGGAGCCCAAGCATTACGATAAGCCCAAGGTACATCTTTCTTAAAGTCCAAAATAACATTTTCCTCTTTCCAAATCTTCAAATCATCAGAAGAGAAAATCTTAAAGTAATCTCCCGACCAACCGGTATAACCGTCACTTGTTGGATACATATAATACTTACCCGTATTTTGCGAGTAGATAATATCAGGATCAGCGTGATAACCGGGTATAACCGGGTTATTAGGTATTCCTTCTAAATTCTTAGGAGAACCCCATTTATCCATAACACGATATAATTCTTCTCGAGTTATGGGTATAACTGTACCGTGACGAGGTTTAAAATCCATACTTATTTTATCTGACGGTACAAGAGTGAAATCCGTTAAGTTTGTTGACTCAGTAAACTCATACCTACCTCTTCCATATACATCATACATTAAGATATGAGTATCAGAATTAATTAATTGAAAGATAGAAGAACCTTCAACGGCATCCGTTGTTTGTTCTAAATATTGATCGTTTTCCTTCCACAATCCTGCAGTTAATGAATGGCTAGTTGCCTTTCTTAATCCACTTTTATTATCTTCTGTTTTTTTATAAAACAAGTGATACTCATCGTCTTTAAATATTATATCGGCATCAATACACGACTTCTTATTCTCAGGGATATAGAGTGGCTTAGGTTCCATTATAAAATCAGAAAAATCATCATCTACATAGGCATAATATAAAATATCTTCTCCATTCCCGTGTTTCATTGAGAAATAGACCATATATTTTTCAGCATTTCTATCGTATATTGTTTGCGGAGCCCATACCCTTTTTAGATCTTCATGACCTGCATATTTATCTTGGATATTGATTATATGATGTGTCCAATCCACCAAATTCTCTGATTTCAATAAAATCAAACCTCTATTGGAATCCCAACCTTTAGCTGTTACCATATCAGTAACTACCATATAAAAAGTTTTACCATCTTCACCTCTTAATATATGTGGGTCTCTAACTCCTCCGGTTGAACTTATTTCCTTGGATTGTAAAACAGGTTGATTATTATTTAATGCAAAGTAATTAAATCCATCAACACTTATGGCAAAACGTATAGATTCTTCATCTCCACTATTTCCTGTGAAGTAACTAAATAAGTAAGCCACAAAATCTTTTTTGTTTATTACTGCAGCATAACTTAACGAAAAAGAAAAGAATAAAAAGGTAAAAATTAGCAGTATGTGTTTCTTCATAATTTTTTTATGATTGGTCAATAATTAACAAGCCTTCCTTTGATAAGTGTACAATATACAATTATATTTCAACTTACAATAACCCCAAAGCTACTTTTATTGAATTTGATTGATTTTTTGCCTACAAATGACTAAATATAGTTCCTTTATCAATTTAGATATTATATTATTTTACAATATTAGAGACAATCTGGAATAGAATAAAACCCCACTTTTAAGAAAACATTATGGTTTATATTCTGTTTTATATATAACAACTAAAACATATGTTCTTAGTTGCAGAATTATTTATTCATTTAAAAAATTAAATTATCATGGAAACAAATCAAGATAACTTGATGGCTATGCCACGTATTGGAGATAAAGCTCCTTCTTTCACCGCAAAAACAACACAAGGAACAATAAACTTTCCTCAAGATTATAAAGGTAAATGGAAAATCTTATTCAGTCATCCAGCAGATTTTACCCCTGTTTGTACTTCTGAGTTTATGACTTTTGCTAGTATGCAAAAAGAATATGATGAGTTAAATTGTCAACTCGTTGGACTTTCTGTTGACGGACTTTACAGCCACATAGCATGGTTAAGAACCATTAAAGATAAAATTGAATACAAAGGAATGAAGAATGTAGAAGTTTCTTTCCCTTTGATTGAAGACATCTCAATGAACGTAGCTACAAAATATGGTATGATTCAACCTAACGAAAACTCAACACAGGCTGTACGCGCTGTATTCTATATTGATCCAAACGATATTATTAGAACAATTATTTACTATCCTCTTGTATTAGGACGTAATTTTGATGAGTTAAAACGTGTACTCATTGGATTACAAACTGCAGATGCATTTAATGTTGCTCTTCCAGCAGATTGGCGTCCTGGTGATGATGTTATTGTTCCTACAGCAGGATCGTGTGGCGTAGCTGAAGAAAGAATGCAATCTAAAGATGAAAACGTTACTTGCTATGATTGGTTCTTCTGCACAAAAAAACTAGCGAAAGAAGAGGTTGAAAAAACCATTCTGAAAAAGTAAGTTAATTCATCCCGGCTCATCTTAAAACAGATAGCCTGTCTTGAATTAGGGATATATAATAATCCGATAGAAGTGTTTTCTTCTATCGGATTATTTTTGTGGAAT
>CAZOVL010000069.1:0-15061 GCA_964583185.1 uncultured Bacteroides sp.
ATATGCAATAACAAAAGGACATATAGGAAACACCTTACGTCCTTGTTCTTTTATATCCATTAACGATTTTTTGATTAGTTCTGAAGCCACTCCTTGTCCTTCGAGTACAACAGGAGTTTCTGTATGAGTCATATAGACTACTCCTTCATTATTAATGATATATTCAGCAACTGCTAAATTATCGCCTACGTGCAACTCATATCGCTTCAGCTCTTCATTATTTAAAAATTTCCGTTCTTCCATAATCAGAATTATAAGGTTGATTAATATTTACGTTTAGTTTGATTTCTCTATTTAGAATGTAAAATAATAAATCCCTTTTTATTCACCAATCAATCTAGCTTTTTATTTACATATTTGGCTTAAGTCCGTTGAGAAAAAACAGAGATATCTATTTTCCACCCTTTATTTTACTAGCAACAAACCATCCTTTAGATTGTTCTGTAAACTGAACAAATTCATTAAAATCACTTTATAACTAATAGTACTAATTCCTATGGTTTAATTGATTTTCATACAACAAAAATAAACAAAAACACCCACCTTTAGAATGCTTTAATCAATGCTTTTTTAGACAACTCATCGGTCTAGGACCGAAGGGCTGTCGGTCTAGGACTGAAGGGTGCTCGGTCTAGGACCGAAGACATCTAGGTCTAAGACCGAAAATAGTAGCTAAAAGGACTATCTTTTATTTCTCCACAAAAAACATTTAAGACAGAGAAAAATCCTAAAATTTTATTTTATTCTTTTTATCTTATTACTGAAAATATAATTTGATGGATTTTAGACGATAAGAAAAGGGGAGTAAAAATACTCCCCTTTTTTTAGGCATATAAAGCAAAGCCAATTATCATAATCAACCCTAAAACAGCAAGTGAGATAATTAGAATTCTCATAACTCTTTTAGCCTGAGCCTCTTCTTTCTGTCGCTTAAGGTCTTTTTTTCCTTTCTTTCCCATTGCATTTAGATTTAAGATTTATACTTACTCCTAAATGTAAGAAAAATAGCACTTAATACAAAATTATGTTGATGGAAAACCTAATTGAAATTAGTTTTCTGAAGATACTTCTTCACCGGAAAATTCCATTAAGTAGGTTTTGATAAATTCATCAATCTTACCATCCATTACTCCTGAAACATCAGAGGTTTGATGATTGGTTCGATGGTCTTTTACCCTACGGTCATCAAAAACATAACTTCTAATTTGAGATCCCCACTCAATTTTCTTCTTATTGGATTCAATCTTACGCTGTTCTGCTAACCTACGCTGTAACTCCTTGTCATAAAGGGTGGAGCGTAATAAACGCATAGCATTTTCTCTGTTATCTAGCTGAGAACGGCTCTCCGTATTCTCAATAAGTATTTCCTCTTCTTCTCCTGTTTCCGGATCTACATATTGATAGCGTAAACGAACTCCTGTCTCTACTTTGTTTACGTTCTGACCTCCGGCACCTCCCGAGCGAAACAAATCCCAAGTTATTGCTGCTTGATTAATATGTACCTCAATGGTACTATCTACCAAAGGAGTAACAAAAACTGAAGCAAATGATGTCATTCGCTTACCTTGAGCATTAAATGGAGAAACTCGCACCAAACGATGTACGCCATTTTCTCCTTTGAGATATCCATAAGGATAATCACCTTCTACTTGCAAAGTACAAGTTTTAATTCCGGCTTCATCTCCTTCTTGTAAATTAGATATGGACACCTTATACCCATTGGTTTCTCCCCAGCGGATATACATCCTCATTAACATAGAAGCCCAATCTTGACTTTCAGTACCTCCGGCACCTGAATTAATTTTCAAGATACAACCTAAATGATCGGCCTCACCTTGAAGCATATTCTTAAGCTCGAGGTTCTCTAATGTATGTAGTGTTTTATTGTAAGCAGAATCTAATTCCTCCTCAGAAATTAGTTCTTCTTTGCAAAAATCGTAGGCAAGACTCAATTCATCACTTAAAGTTTTCACTTCATCGTAACCATCAATCCAAGTCTTAATTCCCTTTATTTTCTTCATTTGAGCCTCTGCCTCCAAGTGGTTATCCCAAAAGTTAGGGTCTTGAGTACGTAGCTCTTCTTCTTCTAATTCTAATCTTCTTGCATCGACGTCAAAGATACCCCCTCAGCGCTTCGGTGCGCTCTATAACGTCTTTAAGTTGTTCACTGGTTATCATTTTTCTTCTTCTTTAATATATGTTGCAAAGATAAATATTTTAATTCAGCTAATGATTAACTAACTAAAACTACTTTTTTCAAAGTATAAAAAAAGGAGATAATTATATAATTATCTCCTTTTCAAAATTTATTTCTAAAATATAATTTTCTTTATTGATCTACTTCTGTATAGTCAATTACATTCTTTTTGTTAGCTAGAATTCTTTCATATTCAGCTTTTGAACCTACTATGATTTTTTCTAACTCACGTCTTCCTGTACCTGCTGGAATTAAGTGACCACAAATCACATTTTCTTTCATTCCTTCCAAGAAGTCAGTCTTACCTTCGATTGCAGCCTCATTCAAGACTTTAGTAGTCTCCTGGAACGATGCAGCAGACATAAAGCTCTTCGTTTGAAGTGCAGCACGTGTAATACCTTGTAATATCTGAGTAGATGTAGCAGGAACAGCATCACGAACTTGAACAATCTTCATATCCTGACGTCTGAGTCTACTGTTTTCATCACGAAGTCTACGAGCAGTTAAAATCTGACCCGGTTTAAAGTTTTCAGAATCACCCGCATCAATAACAACCTTCTTGCCCCAAATGCGATCATTAGCTTCCATAAACTCTAGTTTGTCAACTACTTGTTGTTCTAACAGTGTAGTATCTCCAGATTCTTCTATTTGTACCTTACGCATCATCTGACGTACAATAACCTCAAAGTGCTTATCATTAATTTTCACACCTTGTAAGCGATAAACATCTTGAACTTCGTTCACAATGTAATCCTGAACTGCAGTAGGTCCTTTAATGGCAAGAATATCAGCCGGAGTAATAGCTCCATCGGAAAGAGGAGTTCCAGCACGAACATAATCGTTTTCCTGAACAAGGATTTGCTTGGAAAGAGGTACTAAATACTTCTTAACTTCACCTGTTCTTGAGGTAATAATAACCTCTCTACGACCACGTTTAATACTTCCCATTGAAACTTCACCATCAATTTCAGATACAACAGCAGGGTTAGATGGGTTACGTGCTTCGAATAACTCAGTAACACGTGGAAGACCACCCGTAATATCACCAGCTTTACCAACTGCACGAGGAATCTTAACCAATACTTCACCCGATTTAACTTGTTGACCATCTTCAATGACAACGTGACCTCCTACAGGTAAGTTGTAAGTACGTATCAACTCACCATTTTCAGTTTTAATGTGTGCTGAAGGAACTTTCGTTTTATCTTTAGATTCAATGATTACGATTTCACGTAAACCAGTTGATTCATCAGACTCAATGTTATAAGTAATACCTTCAATAACATCTTCAAATTCAATGATACCTGTCGCTTCAGTAATAATAACCGCATTAAATGGGTCCCACTTAGCAACAGTAGTTCCTTTTTTAACCTCTTCACCTTCTGATACGTAAAGAGTAGAACCGTAAGGTATATTATGAGTAGACAATACAATACCTGTATTAATATCTACAAAGCGAACTTCAGCCAAACGACCCACTACAATTTTAGAAGCCTCATTCTCTTCATTGATGAAATCAACGGTACGAAGTTCTTCAAATTCAACTCGTGAGTTATTCTTTGCAATAACATTTGCGTTTGCTGCAATATTAGCAGCAGTACCTCCTGCGTGGAATGTACGCAAGGTTAACTGAGTACCCGGCTCACCAATAGATTGTGCTGCAACAACACCTACCGCTTCACCCATTTGAACCATTCGGTTAGTAGCCAAGTTACGTCCGTAACATTTAGCACAAACCCCTTTCTTTGATTCACAAGTTAACACTGAACGAACCTCAACGCTTTCAATTGGAGAAGCTTGAATTTGCTCTGCAATTTCTTCTGTTATCTCTTCGCCACTATGAACAATGATTTCACCAGTGTTTGGATGTACAATATCGTGAACTGATACACGTCCTAAGATACGTTCGTACAGCGTAGCGATAATCTCATCATTATTCTTTAAGTCTGTACAAATTAATCCACGTAATGTACCACAGTCATCCTCCATTACAATCACATCGTGAGAAACGTCAACCAAACGACGAGTTAAATATCCGGCATCAGCCGTTTTCAAAGCTGTATCGGCAAGACCTTTACGAGCACCGTGAGTAGATATAAAGTACTCAAGTACAGAAAGACCTTCCTTAAAGTTTGAAATAATAGGGTTTTCAATAATTTGTCCACCTGTTACACCCGCCTTCTGAGGTTTGGCCATCAAACCACGCATACCTGATAACTGACGAATCTGTTCTCTAGAACCACGAGCTCCTGAATCTAACATCATGTAAACAGCGTTAAATCCTTGATCATCGGTAGAGAAAGCATTCATCAATGTATTAGACAACTCGGTATTCACGTGTGTCCATATATCAATTACTTGGTTATAACGTTCATTGTTAGTAATGAATCCCATATTATAAGTATTCATTACTTGTTCAACCTCTTCGTAACCTTTTTTAATCAGTTCATCTTTTTCTTTTGGTATGATAATATCATCTAAGTTAAAAGATAAACCACCTTTAAAGGCCATTTTATATCCAAGATCTTTAATACCATCTAAGAAGTCAGCAGTACGAACCATACCACATACCTTAATCACTTCTCCAATTAAGTTACGAAGTGTTTTCTTTGATATAACAGTATTTACATATCCTACCTCTTCCGGTACAATTTCATTCACAATAACACGTCCAACAGAGGTTTCAACCATTTTGGATACAAGGTTACCCTCTTCATCCAGGTCTTTTACCACTACCTTAACGGGAGCGTGAATGTCAACTCTACCTTCATTATATGCAATAGTTACTTCCTCAGGACCGTAGAATACAAGTCCTTCTCCCTTAGAACCTTTACGAAGTTTAGATATGTAGTATAAACCTAACACCATATCTTGTGAAGGAACAGTAATAGGAGCACCATTTGCTGGGTTCAAAATATTATGAGAAGCCAACATTAATATTTGAGCTTCTAAAATAGCTTCATTACTTAAAGGCAAGTGAACCGCCATTTGGTCACCGTCAAAGTCAGCATTAAACGCAGTACAAGCCAAAGGATGTAATTGAATAGCTTTACCTTCAATCATCTTAGGCTGGAAAGCTTGAATACCTAAACGGTGCAATGTAGGAGCCCTGTTCAATAGTACAGGATGACCTTTCATTACATATTCCAAGATATCCCAAATAATTGGGTCTTTGCGATCAATTATTTTCTTGGCTGATTTTACTGTTTTTACAATACCTCTTTCTATTAACTTACGTATAATAAATGGTTTGTATAATTCTGCAGCCATCAATTTAGGTAAACCACACTCATGCATTCTAAGTTCAGGACCTACAACAATCACCGAACGAGCAGAATAGTCCACACGTTTACCTAATAAGTTCTGACGGAAACGACCTTGTTTACCTTTTAAGCTATCAGATAATGATTTTAATGGACGGTTACCATCAGCTTTAACCGCTGTAGAACGACGAGAGTTATCGAAGAGAGAGTCAACAGACTCTTGAAGCATACGCTTTTCATTTCTTAAAATAACCTCTGGAGCTTTGATCTCAATAAGTCGTTTCAAACGATTATTACGAATAATAACTCGACGATATAAATCATTTAAGTCAGATGTAGCAAAACGACCTCCATCCAATGGTACTAAAGGACGTAATTCAGGAGGAATAACCGGAACAATCTTCACAATCATCCACTCTGGCTTATTTCTTCCTCTAGATGAACGGAAAGCTTCTACAACCTGCAAGCGTTTTAGGGCTTCATTTCTACGTTGTTTTGAAGTATCGTTTGTTGCTTTGTCTCTCAGTTCATAAGACAAAGAATCTAAATCCATGCGAGAAAGAAGGTCAGATATTGCTTCTGCTCCCATCTTGGCAATGAACTTATTAGGATCACTATCATCTAAGAACTCATTGTCCTCAGGTAGTGTATCTAAAATATCTAAATATTCCTCTTCAGTAAGAAGATCATATTCATTAATACCATCTGTCTCTTTTACCCCTGCTTGGATTACAATGTAGCGTTCGTAATAAATTAATGAGTCTAATTTCTTTGTAGGAATACCTAAAAGATAACCCATTTTATTAGGTAACGAACGGAAATACCATACGTGAGCTACAGGCACAACTAATTCAATATGCCCCGTACGTTCACGACGCACTTTTTTCTCAGTTACCTCAACACCACATCGGTCACAAGTGATTCCTCTATATCTAATACGTTTGTACTTACCACAATGACATTCATAGTCTTTTATAGGACCAAAAATGCGCTCACAAAACAAGCCATCACGTTCAGGTTTGTACGTACGATAGTTTATAGTTTCAGGCTTTAAAACTTCACCACTCGATCTTTCAAGGATAAGCTCCGGAGAAGCTAATCCAATTGTTATTTTCGAGAAATTACTTTTATTTTTTCTTTCTTTTCTAAAAGCCATATGATTAAATTATTGAAAATTAAGAGTTAAATACAGAAGAGAAGTAAATCTACAACTCTTCTCTGATTTATCTTATACTACTCCAAATTAACATTCAAAGCGAGTCCTCTTAACTCGTGAAGTAATACATTAAGAGATTCCGGTATACCTGGTTCAGGAATAAGATCACCTTTCACTATTGATTCATAGGCTTTTGAACGGCCTACCACATCGTCCGATTTAATAGTTAAGATTTCTCTTAAGATATGAGCAGCACCAAATGCTTCTAGAGCCCACACCTCCATCTCACCAAAACGCTGTCCTCCAAATTGAGCCTTACCTCCTAATGGTTGCTGTGTAATCAGCGAGTAAGGTCCAATGGAACGAGAGTGCATCTTATCTTCCACCATATGTCCCAGTTTAAGCATATAAGTTACCCCAACTGTGGCAGCTTGGTCAAAGCGTTCGCCTGTTCCTCCATCGTATAGATAAGTTTTACCATAACGGGGTAGACCAGCTTTGTCTGTCCATTCAGAAATATCTTCAATGGTTGCACCATCAAAAATTGGAGTAGCAAATTTAACTCCTAGTTTTTTTCCAGCATAGCCTAACACTGCTTCAAAAATTTGGCCTAAGTTCATACGAGAAGGTACACCTAGTGGATTCAATACGATATCTACCGGAGTTCCGTCCTCTAAGAATGGCATATCTTCCTGACGTACAATACGTGAAACAATACCTTTATTTCCGTGACGTCCGGCCATCTTATCACCTACACCAATTTTTCTTTTCTTTGCAATGTAAACTTTAGCCATTCTAATGATACCTGCAGGCAATTCATCTCCAACAGTTACTGCAAATTTCTTGCGTTTCATATCAGCATCTAGCTCTTTATACTTCTTAATATAGTTAAGGATAAGCTGTCTGATTAAACCATTGGTATGTTCATCTTCTGTCCAGTCGTTCAAATGGATAGCAAAGAAATCCAAGTTCTTTAAGTTTGCTGCAGTATATCTTGCACCTTGTGAAATTAACTCTTCATCTAAATAGTTCTTAACACCTAGAGAAGTTTTTCCTTCGGTCAGAGTCAATAGTCGTTCAACTAAAATCTTCTTATACTTAGCAACTTCTTGTTCAAACTCTTCATCTATTTTAGGTAACAAAGCCCTATCAGTACGTTTAGAGTCACGAGTTTTAACAATACGAGAGAATAGTTTTTTATCAATAACTACACCACTCAATGAAGGAGAAGCTTTTAATGATGCATCTTTAACATCACCTGCTTTATCTCCAAAAATTGCACGTAATAATTTTTCTTCAGGAGAGGGATCAGACTCACCTTTTGGAGTTATTTTTCCAATTAATATATCACCTGGCTTAATACGAGCACCAATACGTACAATTCCGTTTTCATCTAAATCCTTCGTTGCTTCTTCACTAACATTAGGAATATCTGAAGTTAATTCTTCCATTCCTCGTTTCGTTTCGCGTACCTCTAAAGAATACTCTTCAACGTGGATAGAGGTTAAAACATCCTCACGTACCAAACGCTCACTTAGTACAATAGCATCTTCATAGTTATACCCTTTCCAAGGCATATAAGCTACTACTAAGTTTTTACCTAGTGCTAACTCTCCTTTTTCAGTAGAATACCCTTCTGTTAAAATCTGACCTTTAGTTACTCTCTCACCTGTAACACAAATTGGTTTCAGGTCAATAACCATATTTTGATTGGTCTTTAAATTCTTAGAAAGGAAATATTCTTTCACAGAAGATTCAAAACATACTAAGCCTTCTTCTGCAGTTCTATCGTAATTGATACGAATAACTTTCGCATCTACATATTCTACTACACCATCGCCTTCAGCAGCAATTTGAGTACGAGAGTCTCTTACTAATTGACCCTCAATACCGGTACCTACAATAGGAGATTCGTTTACAACTAACGGTACTGCCTGACGCATCATGTTAGATCCCATCAAAGCACGGTTAGCATCATCATTCTCCAAGAAAGGAATTAAGGAAGCTGCAATAGACGCAATCTGTTGTGGAGCCACGTCCATTAAGTCAACTTCTGAAGGTTCAACTACAGGATAGTCAGCATCTAAACGAGATTTTACACGTTTGTTCACAAAATTACCTTTATCATCTAAAGGAGCATTACCCTGAGCAATGATTTTGCCTTCTTCCTCTTCTGCAGTTAAATAGACAACAGACTCATCGTCAATGTTTACTTTACTCTTATCTACTTGCCTGTAAGGAGTAGAAATAAAGCCCATATGATTTATTTTTGCGTAAATACACAAAGATGAAATCAAACCAATGTTAGGACCTTCCGGAGTTTCAATAGGACATAAACGACCATAGTGTGTGTAATGTACGTCACGAACCTCAAAACCAGCTCTTTCACGAGATAAACCACCAGGACCTAAAGCTGACATTCTACGTTTGTGTGTAATTTCAGCTAATGGATTGGTCTGATCCATAAATTGTGAAAGCGCATTTGTTCCAAAGAACGAGTTAATTACCGAAGAGATGGTTTTAGCATTAATCAAATCAACCGGAGTAAATACCTCGTTATCTCTAACATTCATACGCTCACGAATAGTTCGAGCCATACGAGCTAATCCAATAGAGAATTGATTTGATAATTGTTCACCAACGGTTCTAATTCTACGGTTACTTAAGTGGTCAATATCATCTACATCTGTTTTTGAATTAACCAACTCAATTAAATATCTTATAATCTCAATAATATCTTCATTGGTTAAAACCTTAACCTCAGAGTCAATATCGAGTTTTAATTTCTTATTGATACGATAGCGTCCTACATCGCCTAAGTCGTATCGTTTATCCGAGAAGAATAAATTAGATATTACTTCTCTTGCACTAGCGTCATCTGCCGGATCAGCATTTCTTAATTGACGATAGATATATAATATAGCCTCTTTTTCAGAGTTACTTGGGTCTTTCTGTAAGGTGTTATAAATGATGGAATAATCATTTTGATCCTTAGATTCTTTATGCAACAAAATGTGTTGTGCACCGGAATCAAGAATCATTTCAATATGATCTTCCTCAATGATGGTTTCACGATCGATAACAATTTCATTACGTTCAATAGAAACCACTTCACCGGTATCCTCATCAACGAAGTCTTCAATCCAAGTTTTCAAAACACGGGCTGCTAGTTTTCTACCAACAGACTTACGTAAATTTGTTTTGTTTGCTTTAACCTCTTCAGCTAAATTGAATATTTCTAGAATATCCTTATCATTTTCAAAACCAATTGCACGTAAAAGAGTAGTAACAGGAAGTTTTTTTCTACGATCGATGTATGCATACATAACATTGTGAATGTCAGTAGCAAACTCAATCCAAGAACCTTTGAAAGGAATTACTCGTGCAGAGTATAGCTTTACTCCATTCGCATGAATGCTTTGTGCAAAGAAAACACCGGGTGAACGATGAAGTTGAGAAACAACAACTCGCTCAGCGCCATTAATGACAAAGGTACCTTTCTCTGTCATATAAGGAATTGGCCCTAAAAACACATCCTGAATTACAGTGTCAAAATCCTCGTGTTCAGGATCTGTACAATACAATTTAAGCTTAGCTTTTAATGGCACACTATAAGTGAGCCCACGCTCTATACACTCATTTATTGTATAGCGAGGGGGATCAACATAGTAATCTAAAAACTCAAGTACGAAATTATTTCGTGTATCTGTAATTGGGAAGTTTTCAGCAAAAACCTTATATAATCCTTCTTTTTTCCTCTTTTCAGGTGGGGTATCCAATTGAATGAAATCTTGATATGATTTCAATTGTACCTCTAAAAAATCCGGATGAGGAAAAGGATTTTTTATGGTTGCAAAATTAATTCTATTATTAACAGTTTTTGAAGACATCACTTGTTGAATTTGAAGAAAATTTAATTTTAATATAAACACAAAAAGGCTAAGAACCCTTCAAGAAGGATTCTTAACCAAATTACCTGTATTACAGGTCTTTATTATTATTTAAATTCAACTTCTGCTCCTGCTTCTTCAAGTTCCTTTTTCAATGCTTCAGCTTCGTCTTTTGTAAGACCTTCTTTTAGCACACTAGGAGCAGCGTCTACTAAGTCTTTAGCTTCTTTTAATCCGATGCCTAAAGCTTCTTTCACAGCTTTTACGACTTTTAGCTTAGCTGAACCAGCTGATTTTAATTCAACATCGAATGATGTTTTTTCTTCAACAGCTGCACCAGCTCCATCTCCTGAAGCAGCAACAGCAACAGCTGCAGCAGCAGGTTCAATTCCGTATTCTTCCTTAAGGATAGTTGAAAGTTCATTAACTTCTTTTACTGTCAAGTTAACTAATTGTTCTGCAAAATCTTTCAAATCTGCCATTTTTATATAATTTAAATTGTTTGTTTACTATTGTTTATGATATTTTATTCGCGCTCACTAAGAGTTTTCAACACTCCGTGAATGGTGTTACCACCAGATTGTAGAGCAGAGATAACGTTCTTCGCTGGTGACTGCAATAATGCAATAATATCAGCAATAACTTCTTCTTTACTCTTAATACTAACTAGAGCTTCTAAATGCTCTGCACCGATATAGAATCCCTCTTCAGCATAAGCTGCTTTTAGTGCAGGAATTCCTTTCTTAGCACTTTTCTTAATTAACTTAGCTGGTGCATTAGCAGTCTCAGAGAACATCACCGCAGTAGTACCTTTCAAGCAACCATAAAACGGAGAGAAATCAAACTCTGCGCTTTCGAATGCTTTCTGTAACAGTGAATTCTTTACAACTCTTAATGTTACACCTGCTTCAAAACAAGCACGACGTAATTCACTAGTTGCAACAGAATCCATCGCTGTAGTATCTACTAAATACATGTGAGGAAACTCTTGAACAGCAGCACTAAGCTCTTTAATTATAATCGCTTTATCTTCCTTTCTCATTGTACTCTTTTTATTGAATTTCTTCTATTGTAGCAACAGATTTAGGATCAATTTTTATCCCTTTACTCATTGTACTAGAAAGATAAATACTTCTTAGATATGTACCTTTAGCGGCTGCAGGTTTAAGTTTTATTAAAACATCAATAAACTCCTTTGCATTTTCATAAATTTGCTTTGGAGTAAATGATATCCTACCAATAGAGGTGTGAACAATACCACTTTTATCTACTCTAAAGTCAATTTTACCTTGCTTAACCTCTTTAACGGCATTAGCTACATCCATAGTAACCGTACCACTCTTAGGGTTTGGCATTAAACCTCTAGGTCCTAAAACACGACCTAACGGTCCTATTTTTCCCATAACAGATGGCATTGTGATGATAACATCAACATCTGTCCATCCTCCTTGAATCTTTTCGATATACTCGTCAAGACCAACATAGTCAGCGCCAGCTTCTTTTGCAGCATCTTCAACATCAGGTGTACAAAGTACTAATACTCGCACATTCTTTCCAGTCCCATGTGGAAGTGTTACGACACCTCTCACCATTTGATTAGCTTTACGTGGATCAACTCCTAAACGTACATCTATATCCAAAGAAGCATCAAACTTAGTAAAAGTTATATCCTTTACTAAATGAGCAGCTTCTTTTAGTGAGTATGCCTTTCCTGCTTCAATTTTTTCTGCAGCTAACTTTTGATTTTTTGTCAGTTTACTCATTGAATTGAAGTTTTTAATTGTTTTCCGGGAATTTTCCCTTTACAGCAATACCCATACTTCTAGCTGTACCAGCTACCATTTTCATAGCAGATTCTACTGTAAAACAGTTTAAGTCTACCATTTTATCTTCGGCAATTGTACGGATTTGATCCCAAGTTAAAGTTTTCACTTTTTTACGGTTAGGTTCAGAAGAACCACCCTTTACTTTTGCTGTTTCAAGTAATTGTACAGCAACAGGAGGAGTCTTAACGACAAAATCGAAAGACTTATCCGTATAGTAAGTGATAATCACAGGAAGAATTTTTCCTGCTTGTTCTTGGGTTCTGGCGTTGAATTGCTTGCAAAACTCCATAATGTTAATTCCCTTTGCACCTAATGCAGGGCCAACGGGAGGTGATGGGTTTGCTGCGCCTCCTTTAATCTGTAATTTGATTAGTCCAGCAACTTCTTTAGCCATTTTTAATTTTTATTTATTTATTTATTTAATGCAAGAATAAAACAGCGTAACAACAATTTTATTCTTTTTCAACTTGCATAAAGCCTAATTCGAGAGAAGTTTTTCTTCCGAATATCTTGACCATAACCTTAAGCTTCTTCTTTTCAGTATTTATTTCCTCTATCTTACCGGAAAATCCATTAAATGGACCATGTATAACCTTCACTTCGTCGCCTACAATATACGGGATACTCATTTCTTCTCCAGCTTCTTGTAGTTCGTCAACAGTTCCAAGTATACGATTAATCTCCGATTGTCTCAAAGGCGATGGATTATCAGTACCTCCTAAAAACCCAATAACATTGGGCGTATTACGAAGTTGATATGCAACCTCACCCACAAGAGCAGCTTCCACCAAAATATATCCGGGAAGATAATTCCTTTCCGTCAATATTTTCTTTCCACCTCTTACTTGGTAGACTTTTTCAGTAGGAATTAATACCTGAGACACATATTCTCCAAGAGAGCTATTTTTCATTGTTGCTTCAATGTACTCTTTGGCTTGTGTTTCTTTTCCACTAATAGCACGTAAAACGTACCATCTTTTCTTTATCTCAGACATTTATTAACTCTTTCTTTTAACGTGGATAGATGATGTTTTCCAACAAATATTGAAAACAGAAGTCCATAGCAAAAACAATCAATGCAATTATCAGGGAAGCAGATAACACAATCACTGCACTGTTTGCTAACTCGGTGCGAGTAGGCCACGACACTTTATGTACAAGTTCGTCGTAAGACTCTTTAATATAGTTTCTAATGCTTTTTATTACGTTCATTTTCTTAAAATTTGCACGGAAGGAGAGGCTCGAACTCCCGACACCTGGTTTTGGAGACCAGTGCTCTGCCAACTGAGCTACTCCCGTAAATAAATAAAACAACCTTAGTGCAAGTTTTTGCACTAAGGAATGTTATATATTATAAATTACTCAATAATTTGAGTGATTTGTCCAGCACCTACTGTACGTCCACCTTCGCGGATAGCGAAACGTAAACCTTCATTGATTGCTACTGGGTGAATTAACTCAACAGTAATAGTTACGTTATCACCAGGCATAACCATTTCTACTCCATCAGGAAGAGTGATTTCACCGGTAATATCAAGAGTACGTAAATAGAACTGAGGACGATATTTGTTGTGGAATGGAGTGTGACGTCCACCTTCTTCTTTCTTCAAGATATAAACCTCAGCTTTGAATTTGCTGCGTGGTTTAACTTGACCTGGGTGACATACAATCATACCACGTTTGATTTCGTCTTTGTCGATACCACGAAGTAATAAACCTACGTTATCGCCAGCTTCTCCTTGATCTAATAGTTTACGGAACATTTCAACACCAGTTACAACTGATTTTTTGTCTTCACCTAAACCTAAAAGTTCAACTTCGTCTCCTACTTTTACAATACCAGCCTCAATACGACCAGTTGCAACAGTACCACGACCTGTAATTGAGAACACGTCCTCAACAGGCATCAAGAATGGTTTATCAACATCACGTGGAGGCAATGGAATCCAAGTATCAACTGCATCCATTAATTCCATAATTTGATTTTCCCATTTTTCAACACCATTCAATGCACCTAAAGCAGATCCACGAATAATTGGAGTATCATCGCCTTCGAAGTTATAGAAATCAAGAAGTTCTCTCATTTCCATTTCTACTAACTCTAACATCTCCTCATCATCAACCATATCACATTTGTTCATAAATACAACAAGACGTGGAACGTTTACCTGACGAGCTAAAAGAATGTGTTCACGAGTTTGAGGCATAGGACCATCAGTTGCAGCAACTACAATGATAGCACCGTCCATTTGAGCAGCACCAGTAACCATGTTTTTAACGTAGTCAGCGTGACCAGGACAGTCTACGTGAGCGTAGTGACGATTTTCTGTTTGATACTCAACGTGAGATGTATTAATAGTAATACCTCTTTCTTTCTCTTCTGGAGCATTGTCGATTTGATCGTAAGATCTTAACTCAGAAAAACCTTTTTTACCTAATACAGTTGTAATAGCAGCTGTTAACGTAGTTTTACCGTGGTCTACGTGACCAATTGTACCAATGTTAACGTGTGGTTTGGTACGTTCAAATTTCTCTTTAGCCATAGCTTTACTTGTTATTTAATTTTACGATTAATAATCAGCACTTACTTTCTTAAAAAACGAGCTGTTACCGGGATTTGAACCCGGGACCTCTTCCTTACCAAGGAAGCACTCTACCTCTGAGCTATAACAGCAAATAGAGCGGAAGACGGGACTCAAACCCGCGACCCTCAGCTTGGAAGGCTAATG
>CAZOVL010000070.1:0-10773 GCA_964583185.1 uncultured Bacteroides sp.
TATGGTTTGAAGTGTTATTTCGTATCCAAACCTGTTTTACTTGTTTTCCTTAAATAAACCTTTTCTATAGTTACTAGCTCTTTTAGTATGCTTGAAATGCCTATATGTCATTTGAAAAATGAAAAATGTAAGGATGATTGCACTAGTTAAAAGAACCGCACTATGAGCACTCTTAAAAGCAATTTTCGATTCTAACTGAATAATTGAACCAATATCCCCACCCAAATTTTCTGCTATAACTAAGGCATCATTAATGGAATAATAAA
This sequence comes from uncultured Bacteroides sp., assembly GCA_964583185.1. Classification (GTDB taxonomy): domain Bacteria; phylum Bacteroidota; class Bacteroidia; order Bacteroidales; family Bacteroidaceae; genus Bacteroides_E. Next base: position 267 of record CAZOVL010000070.1, read on the forward strand.
CATTGCGGGGGACGCTACTTATTACTGATTCATCTAAAACCAATTTTCTCGAAAATACCTCAGAGAGTAAAACCCCAAAAAAAGTAACTCCTAGTCCAACCCCCATTTCATATGAGATAGACTCTAATGAACCTGCCGCTCCGGCATTTTCATCGTCAGCAGCCGACATAATGGAGAAAGAAGCAGCTAACATAATGATTCCTAAGCCAAAACCTCCAACTAAAAGTAATAGAAGTAGCAAAATAGTTAGTTTAGCAAAACCTATATGGCTCATAGCAAAAAATGATAGAGCGGAAAGAAACAATCCAATGATAATTATAGGTACAATACCTATCTCCTTCAAATATTTTCCCATAGCTCCGGATAGAGCAAAAGCAAAAAAGAAGGGAGCAATGTAAAATGCAGTTTGAGTAGGAGAGAGGTGATGTACTAGTTGAAGCTCTTGTGACAATAACAATTCAAAACCAGAACAAATGGTCATAGGAATGAAAGTAAATAACATACCATACTTTACACTAGGACTTTTAAAAAGCTCCCAATCAATCATACTATTCTTACAATTTCTTTGTGTCTTATAAAAAAGAAATAATAAAAATAGTCCAAGAATTATCCCGGCAATTCCATAACCCAAATTCGCATCGTTTTTAGGTATTGTTTTAATTCCATAAACAATTAATATGATGGATGCAATTAGTTGAAGAGCGTATCTTAACACCCATTCTTTAGAAGCATCTGTTATGCTTTTAGGTAATGTGAGGACAAAAGGGATAACTAAAAGTAGCACAGGGATATTAATTAAAAATATGGCACGCCACGAAAAATAATCAATCAATATACCTCCCAATAAAGGACCAATAGCAGCACCTCCATTGGCAAAAACAACCCATATACCCAATGCAATACCTCTCTGCTTTTCGCTTTGAAATGTTTGACGTATTACAGCCAATGTGGTAGGCATAATCATTGATCCTCCAACCGCTAATAAAATCCGGGAAAGAATTAAATGAAAAGGTTGTTGTGAAAAGCCCGCAGCCAATGAAGCTAAGGTAAATATGATTACACCATAAAGTAGAAGCTTTTGATGTCCTATTTTATCTCCAAGAACACCCATGGGAATCAACAATCCAGCCATAAATAGAGAATAGATGTCTAACATCCAAAGGACTTGATTTCCTGAAGCCTTAAGGTCAAGCGTAAGGGGAGGGATAGCCATATGTAGTACAGTGGCATCAATTACAACTGGAACAAAACAAGTAATTAGTACCCCAAGAATAAACCAGGTGTTTTTATTAAACGATTTAATTTTTGTCATTTTTAATCTCAATATTTTCAGTAAACTAGTGCCGTTTTTATTTTCAAAAACTTAGCTGGTACAAATTTACCGGGAATAAAGAGTGATAAATTTGACAAATGTCAAAAAAAGGTGTGTATATTAACTATTATTGGCGTATTGTCGTCTAATTCGGCTTAGTGTTTCCTGTGATACGGCCAAGTATGAGGCGATGTAACCCAAAGAAACCCTTTGAAAAATTTCGGGTGATTGTTCCATTAAATATTCATAGCGTTCCAATGCTGTTTGAGTCTGTAAAGAAGCCACTCGATGTTCAAATTCAAAACAATACTCCTCAGAAAGCTTTCTTCCTATGGTGTTTATTTGTTCATTCTCTTTGTAGAGTTTATTTAGTGTATCTCCTGCTATATAATATACAGAAGAATCTTCCAATACTTGGATGTTTTCAAAAGAAGGAATATGAAAAAAGAAAGAAGAACTAAAAGCCACCATGTTTTCGGAACAGAACCAGGTTGTAATTTCTTTTTGGTTGTTTTCATAGTAGAAACGAAGGATGCCTTTTTCTAAAATATATACTCCTCCATTTATTTGTCCTTTCTTTAATAAGTGATCTCCCTTACTTTTGTTACAATGTTGAATATAAGGAATTAATAAATCTTCCGTATCTTTAGAAATAGGACCGTACTTTCTGATGTTTTCAATAAAAAAGTTTTTCATCTATTATTCATTTCACCCCAAACGTTTCTTAATCTATAGCTTATTCTGTCTGTTAGCATATAACAAAAAAAGACTTACGACTATGTAAATTGTATGTCTAAATGCAACCTACAATTTAACTTCAGTAAGTATCTGAAGAATTCTTTCTGCTGTTCGCCCATCCCAACGTTCTGGCAGTGAACCTTCTTTCCATTCATTGTTAAGAGCTAAGTGTAGTTTTTCTTGTAACAAAACAGCATCTTCACCTACCAATTCATTAGTCCCGGTTTTCCACGTTTCAGGATGTTCAGCATAATTGTTTATTGTTATACAGGGTGTGCCCAAAAAAGTTGCTTCTTCTGCCACATTGCCGGAATCAGTAATAATTGCTTTGGCTTTGTCAATTAAATAAATAAAGTTCAGGTAACGTTGTGGGGGTAACAAATGTAATGTTTTGCTTGAAATAGAAAGGTTTTCAATTGCTTTCTGAATGTATCCGTGCATAGGAGCCACAATAGGAGTGTCTCCAGCAGTAGATATAATTGTTTCTATTATTTTACGAAACGCTTTTCTGTCAGATATAAAATCTCTACGGTTTAATGTAAGAAGTATAAACTCTTCTTCGTCCAGGTTTAGTAATTTAAACCAAACCGGTTGTTTAATTCTGTTTCTGTTGTGTCTAATATTATCAATTAATATGTTCCCCACGTGGTAAACCGTTTCTCTTTCAGTACCTGTAGAGTCTAAATTTCGATTGGCTGTTGTACCTGCAGTAAATAGAAAATCGGATAAGCCATCGGTTATTAACCGGTTAATTTCTTTAGGCATATTCAAGTTAAAAGAACGAGTACCTGCAACTAAGTGAGCCACCTTGCAACCTTGTTTTTTCGCTACTATGGAACAACTCATTGTGGCACTTAAATCATCTACCACTAATACAATTTTGGCCGGATAATCTTTTAACTCTTGATTGAATTGAATCATAATCTGTGCAATGAGTTCTATAGGATCAGCCGAATCAACCTCTAAATAATTATCAGGAGACTTAATTTCTAAGTCAGAGAAAAGGGTGGTGTCAATGCTTAAATCATCTTGTTTACCCGTATAAATAAGTCGATAGTCTATGTTTTTACCTTCTTCTTTTTTTTGTTCAATGGCACGAATTAAAGGAGCTATCTTCATGAAATTAGGGCGAGCTCCGGCTACAATAGTAATCCTCATTATTCAGTTATTCTTTAGTTCCATAACAAATGTACACTTTCTATAGCAAAGGAATGAGTAAAGCCGAAGATTTCTTTAATTATAGGATAAATCTTCGGCTTTACTTTTTAATTGGATAAAGGATAAAGTATATTGACGTAATAAAGAAAGTTTTCACATTATTTCTCCGTAGGATTGTTTATTTCCTCTAGTCTTCCGCTAAATCGGATACTACTTCTTTTGTTCATCACCACATTAATATCGGCACTTTTATTTTTATATACTGTGATGAAGAAAGTATATGAATCTTCGGGTGTCACTGTTTCTGCTCTAATCCTTAACTCTTTCTTTTTCTCCTTTTCTATTTCGTATGTTTTGATTTTAGACTTAAATCTTAATCCGTCTCCACCTCCATAGGGAATACTATATGCTCTTCCAAAAAAAGGAAGATATGAATCAATGCTGTCGTTTTTTATCGTTAAGGAATAGAGTGATGTTAAATAAATGAGCCGTCCTGATTGTGGATGAGCATAGTTTACCTCAATTTTGTATTGTTTACTATTTACAATTTCTTTGAAAGAACAATCTGTTTCTGTTTGAGCTTTTAAAGAAAAGGGGAGATGTACTAAAAACAGAATGATGACATAAATATATGTTTTCTGACGTTTCATAATTTTTCTTTTTTAGTATTACTATCATTAATATACCTATATTTCGCTAAACTATCTGCTTAATAAACAATAAAATAGTTCTTTTTTAGATTCTTTAAAATAAGAAATGGAAATAACTTCTTAATCAATTATGTACAAAAAGAATCCCTAATCTGAATTATTCAGATTAGGGATTCTTTTTGTATAAGTTTAAGAAATAAAGAAACTTGGTTTGTGTTTACTTCTATTATTTAGTTAAACATTCTCTTGAATCGACGAAACATTTTACTTTTTACCGAATCAGTAGGTTTAAAGTTTTCATATTTAGTCAGTTTTTCTACCTCTTTTTTCTCTTCATTAGTTAATGTTTCAGGAACATAAATAGTGATTTTTACTAATAAGTCGCCTGTTCCGTATCCATTAACATCAGGTAGTCCTTTGTTTCTTAAACGTAATATTTTACCCGGTTGTGTTCCGGCATCAATTTTCACTTTTACCTTACCATCTATAGTTGGAATTTCAGTGGCTCCACCCAAAGCTGCTGTAGGGAAGTCTAGTACTAAATTATAAACAACATCGTTCCCGTCGCGCATCAACTCATCATGAGGTTTTTCCTCTATAACAATCAATAAATCACCGGGAATTCCATTATGTTTTCCTGCATTACCCTTTCCACTCATTGAAAGTTGCATACCTTCAGCAACTCCTTTAGGTATTTTTACAGAAACTACTTCTTCACCATAGGTAACACCTTCTCCTGCACAAGTTTTACACTTGTTCTTTATAATTTCTCCCTCTCCGTGACAAGTAGGACAGGTAGTTTGAGTCTGCATATTACCCAAAATGGTTTGTTGAGTGCGTATTACAGTACCCGTTCCATTACAAGTAGCACAGGTTTCAATGTCTCTAGCATTTTCTGCCCCTGATCCGTGACAAGTTTCACAGGGAATGTATTTTTTTAGCTTGAATTTCTTCTCAACACCGGTAGCTATTTCTTTTAGATCCAGTTTTACTTTAACTCGTAAATCTGTGCCACGGTACTTTCTTTTTTGAGATCCAGCTGAACCTCCAAAGCCACTTCCGAAGCCACCAAATCCTCCAAAACCACCAAATCCTCCGGAACGACCACCAAAAATATCACCAAACATAGAGAAGATATCATCCATAGACATTCCTTGTCCACTGAATCCTCCTGATCCACTCATACCTGCATGTCCGTATTGATCGTATCTTGCTCTTTTATCTGCATCGCTCAATACTTCATAGGCTTCAGCCGCCTCCTTAAACTTATCTTCAGCCTCTTTATCTCCAGGGTTTTTGTCCGGGTGATATTGAATCGCTTTCTTCCGATAAGCTTTTTTTATTTCATCGTTAGAGGCATTTTTCTCAACACCTAATACCTCATAAAAATCTCTTTTATCTGCCATCTCTTAACTTATTCTTCATTAATTATTCACCTACAACAACTTTTGCGTGTCTAATCACTTTGTCATTGATGGTGTATCCGGTCTGAACGCAGTCAATAATCTTTCCTTTGAATTCATCATTAGGAGAAGGAATTACAGCTACTGCATCGTGTAAGTCTGTATTTAACTCTTTACCAGAAGTCTCAATAATTTGAACCCCATTATCTCCTAATATTTTAATGAACTTTTGATAGATTAAATCTATGCCTTCTTTTACAGCGTTAACATCAGTAGCCGTTTTCATTGTCTCAATAGCACGTTCTAAATCATCAATTACAGGAAGAATACTTTCTATGCTTTTTGCTCCTCCATTTAAGATGAGTTCAGCTTTTTCTTTTATTGTTCTTTTTCTGTAGTTATCAAACTCGGCTGCTAAACGTAAATATTTATCTTTTTGATCAGCTAGAGCTTCTTCAGTAGCTATCAATTCACTTTTCATTTTTTCCTCTTTCGATTGCTTTTTCTTCTTCTCTTTTTTTGAAGAGTCTTCTTTTATATCGCATTCATCCAATTTCTCTTGGTTATTTATTTCCTCCGACTGATTTTCTGTTTGGATGTTTTCTATATTTTCCTCTTGATTATATTCTTTATTTTCACTCATAATGATTGAACTATTATTTTATCTATTTATAATAATATTACAACTACCTTGAGCAGAGCAAAAACTTTGCCAATGTGTTGTTTTGATTTAATTATTTAATGTTGTCGGAAAGATGTGCCAGAATGACACTTTTTTATAACAGGATTTATTTTGTAAACTCCAACTGAGTGGAGCTCTCTTTACCAAAAATATCAGAAGCTATTGCATTTAAATTACTTCCTGTAACAATTACCTTCTCTAATTTTTTACAATCCAAAAATGCTCCATACTCTAAAGCTGTTACTGTACTTGGTAAAACAACATTCCCTCTAAGGTGTTCGCAATTGCTAAATGCTCTTTGTTCAATAACTTCAAGCTGAGAAGGTAGTTCTATACTACTTAAATATATTTTTTTTGAAAATGTAAACTCCGGGATTCGTTTAGCAGAAGTCTTTCTTATATCTACGGAGACTAAATTCGACATATAATTCCGAATCACCTTAAAGTCGATATCATCTATTTTTCCTTCAATACTTAAAAAATTAACTTCATTGGGTTGAATGCCTGCATTAAGCAACTCATCGGACAAGTTGCTTTCAGAAGTTATTTTCACATCAGCTTTTAGAGGACTTCCTTCCAATATGGCAAAAGATTTCCATTTTGCATTCATCCGGTAGTTATCCCCACTGCCCAATGGTACAAATATAGTTGTATTGGTATTTAGTAAAGCATCAGTTAATAAGTTAGGAGCTTTTTTCTTACCTATTTCTACCACTTGTAAATTAGAGCAGTTTTTGAAGGCCGCATCTTCTATGTTCCATATTTTCTCCGATAACTTTACTCTTTTTAAACTTTCTTTTCCCATTTCTTGTCCATCCTTTGTTTTACAAAACGCATAGGCAGGAATGCAATTCTTTGGATATACATATAGTTTGTTTGGATAGGTTCCTTCCTTTCCGGTATACATTCTTATTTCAGCATTTGAAATATCTAAAAATTCTAACCTTTGAAATCCATCCCTTAAATGTTTAAAGTCAATTGCATTTATTTTTCCGGTAATAGTTAAATGGGTTATTTCATTTGACTCTGCCTCTGTCAGATTACTGATTAGATCTCCTGCCTTAATGACATTAATTGTTTTAGCAACTTGTCCGTTTATGTCACTTACAGAACAAAGGAGTAAAAGAGCGATAAAAATACATATGGAATTAATCTTCATTTTTCTTTTTTATTTGTGTATTGTAATCTACAAACATAATGAATAACATAAGTAAAATATGCATTTTTAATCCTTTTAAGATTTAATTTATAGCAAATTAATAGTTCTCAGAAGTTTGTGTTTACAGTAAAAGGAAATGCTATTTCGGCATAGATTCAAAGGGTTTCTTTGCAGTTTGAATCTTTCTTCACTATTCTGTGTACCATTTTTGTTTTGGTTTTGTTATTACCAGATGGTGAATAACCAATATATACTTCATTTTATAATCCTAAAATAGTTTACCTTTGAAGTGAATAAAAACCGGGTAATTATGGAACAAGAAAAGCCAATGAATGATAATGCGGATTTTGCACCTAAGTGGTTATTAAAAACTATAAAAACTATTTGGGGCTTTTTTCTTCTGTTTTTATTATTCTCCTTTTTCAGTCTTGTCTTTTTTTACTTATTGAAGTGGCTTGTTTTTAATGGAAAACTGCTTCCTTTAACAACTCAGAGTGAGCTTACAGAATTATTTCATTTACAGCTAACCTCCTTGTTTTCCATCATACTCTCAGTTCTAATTCTTAAATTTAGTCTATTTCGTAATTCACTTAAGATAGATTTGTCTCTTAAAAATGCACCTTATTTAATGCTTGGTGGATTTTTATTTATTCTCGGAATTTATTTAATAGGTTACCTAATCTCGTTATCTTTTGGGTGGATTCAAATAGTAAACATCAAATGGGATTTTATAGCATTAGGTTCTTCTTTCTTGATTTTTTTGGTTGTTGCATTTTCCGAGGAAATTATCTTTCGAGGGGTAATTCAACCTCTTTTACTAGATATTCCTCTTCCAAAACCGATTGCATTATTAATTACTTCGCTACTCTTTATGTTAGCTCATTTGAATAATCCCGGTTTAGATTGGATTCCTTTATTAAATCTCTTTTTAGCCGGAGTGTTTTTTGGAACCTATATGTTATACAATCAAAACCTTTGGTTTCCTATCATTGGTCATCTGTTCTGGAATTGGATACAAGGTCCAATATTGGGATATAAAGTAAGTGGACTATCCATAGGTACACCCCTTATCCAAATAAAAGAGGTGGGACCTCCTTGGATAACGGGTGGTAATTTTGGCTTTGAAGGTTCTATTCTTTGCTCAATATTATTGCTAATAGCTATATCCTTAACTTACTGTTATTGTAAAAAAAGAGAGTTTATTGAGGAACATCAATCATAGTGAGTTGAATTCGTTTTCGTTCTTTGTCTACAGATAACACTTTAACTTGTACATGTTGATGAATAGATACAACTTCTGTAGGATCACTAATGAACCGACTGGTTAATTGTGAAATATGAACTAGTCCGTTTTCCTTAATCCCTATATCAACAAACGCACCAAAATTAGTAATGTTATTGATGATTCCAGGCAAAATTTTACCTTCACTGAGTTGATCTATTGATCGTATTGATTTATCAAACTCAAAAACTTTAATGATCTCCCTAGGGTCTCTTCCCGGTTTATCCAGTTCTTCCAAAATATCAGTTAGAGTAGGAAGTCCAATGGAGTCGGTTTGATACTTCTTCAAATCAATTTGTTCTCGCAAAGATTTGTTGGCAATCAACTCAGATATAGAACAACTTAAGTCACTTGCCATGGCTTCAACAATGGAATAACTTTCAGGATGTACCGCTGAATTATCTAAAGGATTTTTAGCACCTGGAATGCGTAAGAAACCGGCGCATTGTTCAAATGTTTTAGCTCCCATGCGTGGGACTTTTAGTAGTTGTTCTCTGGATTGAAAAGCCCCATTTTCTGTTCTGTAATCTACTATGTTTTGTGCTAATTGAGGTCCTAATCCTGAAATATACAACAATAGATGTTTACTGGCTGTATTTAAATTTACCCCAACAGCATTAACACAGCTTTCCACTGTACTATCCAGTGCATTTTTTAGTTTAGTTTGATCTACATCGTGTTGATACTGACCTACACCAATTGACTTAGGATCAATCTTAACCAATTCAGCTAAAGGGTCCATCAATCTTCTGGCTATGGAGACAGCTCCTCGCACGGTAACATCATAATCCGGGAACTCCTCTCTGGCAATGGATGATGCAGAATAAATAGAAGCACCTTGTTCACTTACTGTAAATACTTGAACTTTTCTATCGAATGATTGGTGTGTAACAAAAGATTCAGTTTCTCTACTGGCTGTGCCATTGCCAATTGCAATGGCTTCTATTCGGTAAGCTTCTACTAGTTTACGTAAAGTAGCAGCTGCTTGTTTTTGTTTAGACTGAGGAGGATGAGGGTAAATAGTTTCATTATGTAATAAGTTTCCTTGATTATCTAAACAGACCACCTTGCAGCCCGTGCGATATCCCGGGTCAATACCTAATGTTCGTTTTTGTCCCAGTGGAGGAGCAAGTAATAGTTGTTTTAAGTTTTCGGTAAAAACCCGTATAGCTTCATCATCAGCTCTATCTTTTGCTTTATTGATAACCTCTGTTTCAATGGATGGTTTTAATAAACGACTGTATCCATCAACAACTGCCTTTTCAACTTCTTTAGCCGATTCGTTTTTTGTGAATACAAATTGACGAATCAAACTTTCTACAATGTATTCGTCATCAGAAGCAATAGACATTCTCAACACCTCTTCTTTTTGGGCCCTAAGAATTGCTAATATCTGATGAGATGAACACCTTTTTAGCGGTTGATTAAAATCGAAGTAGTTTTTATACTTAGCTCCTTCTTCCTCTTTGTCTTTAATCACTTGTGTTTTAACCCACGTATTTCTATCGTATGCATTTCTCACTAACTGTCTGGCACGCTGATCTTCACTTACACGTTCAGCTATGATGTCTCGTGCACCAGCTAATATCTCATCTACAGACTCAATCGTATCGGTTTTGAATTTGGATGCTTCAGCATAAATAGTTGTGTTTTTTTGTTGCCATAAAATATCTGCAAGAGGTTCTAAACCTAATTCTCTGGCTTTTTCGGCACGGGTACGTCTTTTAGGTTTATACGGCAAATAGATATCTTCTAAGATGATTTCATCCCAAGTAGAATTTATTTTATCTTCTAATTCAGGAGTTAGTTTTTCTAATTTTACCAATGAATTTAGAATAGTCTCTTTTCGTTTCGATAAAGTTTCTAAACGTTTGTATTCATCTTCAATTGACTTTATTTGTACTTCATCAAGTCCTCCGGTTACTTCCTTTCTGTATCTACTGATAAAGGGAATAGTGGCACCTTCGTTAAGTAAGTTTATAGTCTTTTGAATCTTATATTGAGAAATGTTTATTTGTTCAGCTATTAAAGGAGCAAAGACATTCATGGTTCGTTTCTTTTTGAATTTTATTAATCTTTGCAAAGTTAGAAAAAAAACTATCTATCAAGACTTTAGGTTCAAC
>CAZOVL010000070.1:10873-15025 GCA_964583185.1 uncultured Bacteroides sp.
AAAGAATTGGCTAAAACAACACAAAACACAGCAAGACGCCAATACATCTTTGCAAAAGATGGTTCATTTTATCGCGTATATTATCCAATTACCGATGCTATTATTCAATATGAACAGCGAAATATTCCAACCAATGAGAAAGGAGTTCTTGTCTCAGTTTCACCTATACCAATGGCAGATATTATGTTATTAGAACTTGCGGGAAAATATGGGAAAATAACAGATGAAGAGAAAAAAGAAGGAAAAGAACGGCCTATACAGTTTTTGAGAACATCTATTCAAGCCGAGAAAAAATCGGGTAACTCCATTCACGATGATAAAATTTGCGTTTTTAATTTAGGAGAAAGAAAATTAGGAGATAAAATTTCTTGGGAATAGCTCTAGCTTCAAGTAAAGCTACTTTTCACTATTTATAAAATCAAAAAAGGTCGGGGGGAAAATTTCCCCCCGACCTTTTTTGATTTTTCTATGTCTTACTTTTATTTCTCAATTAGTGTAATTCCATCTACACAGAAATATTTTGGGGTGTTTAATCCATGATCACCTTTATCTGTTCCATCTATAGTGAATTCTAAGTGTGTTGCATTGTGAAATGCACTTAAATCAATTTGTTTCCATTCATTGATAATTTCTGTTTTTTTATCTCTATAATCCGCTAAATAGAAATCTTGAGACCCAATCTTTTGGCCTTTAGCGTCGTATCCAGTAATAATGAGTTTGAAATAATCCCCTTCTTTGAATTGATTAACAAAAGAATCTTTACCCTCATTATTATCTTTACCCTCTTTCATTGCTAAATAGGCATAAGTAGCATTGGTAACCCATATTTCTTTAAATGAATAATTCTTCGGATTTTGAAGCGTTATTGCAGTTTTTTGTCCTGTAGCTGCTGTTAAATAGGTTTCTCCATATTTACCTTTACCTGTTATGCCACTTATATTTGTAGATCCGGGAGTCGTTACATCTGTTTTATTGGTGTAAGTAAATCCTCCGGCAAATCCGTATTCTGGGGTGTAAGAGTGAGTTAAAGTTAGTAAATCTTTAGCATCGCTAAAGGTTGTGTGATAAAGATTATAAGAAGGAAAACTATGATCCTTATCGAGTTCACCTTTATCTGTTTTAAACTCACTCTCTGCTTCTTTTAGTGCTCCATTAAATGTTATTACTAAAATGTTTTCATCGTCATCACTACACGAAGTGAAGATTGATAACCCTAAAAACAATGTGAATAGTAATAATAAATTTTTCTGTTTCATAATGTGTAATTTAAATGTATATAGTTAATTATAATGTAAATTCTCAATTGTTTCTATTTCAGTAGATACTTCGCCCATAGCACCCGCATCTTGATTCACTCCAGTATAAATTCGCACAAAATCTATAACATCTAAATGTATGGGTTTTCTATTCTCATCAACGGCCCAATCAATATCAAAATTACTGAGTTCTGATTTGTTAGGGTGATTATCTGCATATCCCCATGGAAAGGCAAAGTTTACCAATCTGCCGTCTCTCTCTTCAACATTATTAGGGAGTTTGGTACCTACAAAAATCAAAATATTATCTGCCCACAGGGGATAGTAGGAGTGATCATAAAAAGAGTTAGACTTGATATTGCCGGATTGCTTTTGATTATCTTCCCAGAAAATATCATCTAAAATGTTCTTAGGTTTATGATAAGTTATTTTATAGTTATGTATAGTCTCTTTTGTTTCTTCTTCACTACCAGCCAGCTCATACCATGGGTCATCAGGTAGTCCGTTTTCATTTACATCTTTAGACACCATTACAATACCCGGTTCAGCACTACCAGCTTTTAAAGCTCCTTCATATTGTATGGGAGCATAAAATGCGTTGCCATAAATCTTGAAGTCGTGCTTGTCTTTTATATTTGGTATACTTTCTTCAAACCCAAAAGTTATATATCCACCATACCCGCCCAATGAAAAGATAGAGCGTTTTTTAAGCTTTTCGTTAGCAAAAGCCAATACTTCATCATAGTTATAACCCTCTTTATATGCAGAGGTTATTGTATTCATAAATTGTCCCGGGGCAGGGTGGTACTCTAAAACTTTAGAAGCAAAAGCTTTACTACTAGGTTCGGGTAAAGTAACTCCACCATCTGCTTGAGAAGAGATATTTGAAAAAATAATGGTGTTAGGATTAAGTCCAATGTTAGTGAGTTTATAAAGTAAATCCCCTTGTTGATTATAGCAATAAATGTCTCCATCTATTTGATAGTTTCCTGCATCTGTAATATAGATGTTGTCGCTATATGGATTTATCGCAATAGCAAAAGGTGTTTCTATCTCTTTTCCATCAATAAAGTTAGTTACAATGGTTTGATTCGTAATTAAGTCTATTAAAGGGAATGAACTTTCCTTAGTTTGGTAATTATAGGTGTAGGCATACGCAAAGTTATTGTGTATGGTAAAGTTCAGAATAGGCTGTTCATAGGTGTGTATAACTGTGTGTGTGTGAGCATCTATTTTATGTAACTTATAATTTCCATCTTCAATGCGTTGCCCACGTGTTACAACATATACATATCCCTTTGTATCGGCTTCGATTTTGCTGGGATTAGGACCTACTTGTATCTTTTTTATCTCTTTGAACGTTGAAATATCTACCACAGAAACAGTTTCGTCTACTCCTTGACCATCAGCATCTAGTCCTCCTGAATTTGAGATAAAAAGCTGATTGTTTTGAACACAAATTCCATCAGGATTTCTTCCTACCTGTGTTATCTTCTCAATATCAAGAGATGTGGTATCAATACGTGCCACTGTACCATCGAAAGAACAGACATATGCTTTATCCTTATGAAATGTAATGTATCTGGGTTGACGAGAGCTACCGTTTTCTTGCAAGAAAGGAATTTGTTTGATTGATTTTCCTGAAAGATAATCAACTACTTCCACACAACTGGAAACATTAACCACCAGATACATCTTGCTTCCATATATAGCTGCATCGGTGGCAGTATCTCCTAAGCCTCTCTGATTCATTCGCTTGAAATATTCATTTTCACTATGATCTTGATGAAAGTTGTGGCGAAACAGGGTACTGTTATTCAAGTTAAATAATCCCTCACATAATACGTACAATTCTGCTGTTTCTGATTCTTCGGGTAAAGTACTACCGTTTGTATAAGGTTTATCTTCTAAATCATCACAAGATATTCCTATGAAGCTAAATAAAAGAAGAATAAAACAGTATAATAATAGCTTGTTCATTAGTATCTAATTTTTAATGTGGCACGAATGGAACGACCGGGCATAGGAAAGTTTTTTATGACTTCATAATTCTCATTGGCTAAGTTGAGAATTTCTAATTTGGCAAATAGGTCGATCTTTTTTATAGCAAAATCTCTGTAAAATGTAAGGTTGTGCTCCCTATATGCTAGTAATTTGTTTTTAGCACTATTTTGTCCTAATACATAACGTTTTCCCGAATAGAGTAGCGAATAGGTGATGTTTATCCACGGAGTGGTGATAGTCGCTTGCCCTGAACCTGAAGTTCTAGGTGTATATGCAATTTGATGCTTGTATGTTTTACTCGCTTTATCGGTTACATCCAAACTTCTTTGATAGGTATATTTTGCAGTCAAATGTAAACCAAATGATTGTAAGGTTTGAGTTGATATAGTGGCCGATAAATCCACTCCTTTAATATCAACTTTGCCTAAATTAACGATGCTCCAAACAAAGAGGTTTTTAGTGGGAACCGCAATAATTTTATCTGTTACCTTATTATAATAGGCATCTGCAGTAAAAGAGACATTGGGGATATACTCGTTTATTTTTTTAGAATAAGTTAGTCCCAAATTGAACTGTTTACTTTTCTCCGGATTCAAATCTCTATTCCCAATCTGTCCGTAATACAGATCATTGAAAGTAGGTAGTCTGAATATATCCTTGTAGAAAAAACGAAGTCTAAATTCTTCCTTTAAGAAAGGCTTAAATGCGATGTTTAATTGAGGATTTAATCGTTGATGATTGAATCGGTTATTCTCGTTTTTTACTTTGTCTTTGGTAATAGTTCCCAATAACGAAGCTGAAATAGTGATTGGATTGCTCACAAACTTTGCAGCAACCACGGGTAGAAGAGTGTATCGGGTGGGAGAGACGTGTTTTGCTGATGGGCTATTTA
>CAZOVL010000071.1:0-14699 GCA_964583185.1 uncultured Bacteroides sp.
ATTTTTCATATCTTAATAGAAACATTACCATACTATATGAAAACAATATTTAAGTTCCTTGATAAACAGACACGCATAGTTATTTCTTTTACAGATAACAATATGCCTCAAATTAGAGTATTACAATTGGTGAAGTTAGACAATCAGATTTTTTACTTTGCCACTTCAGTTAAGGATAGAATATATAAACAACTAAAGAAAAACCCACAAGTAGAAATATTGGCTATTGAAGGGAACACAACTGTAAAAATTATAGGAAGTGTGTCTTTTGATGTCTCAGAAAGTATGAAACAAGAGATATTCCATACCAATCCAATTATTCAACATTTATACCGAGGCATTGAAGATTTGAACTTTTTTAAAATCAATATTAAAAATGCTGAGTATTACGACTTAAACACAATACCTCCTACATTAATACACCACATTGTTTAATCCATTAAACTTTGAATTGAATAACAATGAATACTGAAGAAAGATATTGGAGAAGGTCTTTGTTGGCTCTAATAATAATTCTGGGAGTCATTATTTTTTTACGTATTCTTCCACTTCTAGGAGGAATGTTAGGCGCTTGTGCGATCTATGTTTTAGTAAGAAAACAACTTTTTTATTTAACTGAAAAGAAGAAGTTTAATAAAAAAATTGGAGCTAGCTTAATAACTCTCGAAGTCATTTTGGTTTTTCTTATTCCTCTTTCTCTCATAGTATGGTTGGGTATAAGTAAGATTCAAACGCTAAACTTTGAAACCAAATTCATTTTAGAGCCCTTAGAGGAGATGGTTCAGGTAGTAAAATACAAAACCGGGTTTGATATATTAAATAAAGAAACCATCACCTTTTTAGCTTCATTATTCTCTAAAATTGGAGAGCGAATAATGTCTGGAGTGAGTGGATTTGCCATTAATCTGGTAATGTTAGTCTTTCTCCTTTTCTTTCTGCTTTTAGGGGGTAGAAAAATGGAGGACTACATCAAAGATCTGCTTCCATTCTCTCAAAAAAACAAAGAGCTTATAATACATAAAACACATCTGATTATTCGCTCCAATGCCATTGGCATTCCTCTACTTGCCATTATTCAAGGCACCATTGCATTTATTGGTTACAGCCTCTTTGGATTATCTAATTCTCCTTTGCTTGCTCTTCTCACCGCATTAGCCTCTGTAATTCCCATAGTGGGAACAGCATTGGTGTGGATTCCGTGTGTGGCCTATTTGGCTCTTCACGCTGATTGGTTCAACACCATTGGTTTGGCTTTGTACGGAATCATCATCATTTCACAGTGCGACAACTTAATTCGCTTAATGTTACAGAAAAAAATGGCAGATATTCCTCCTTTAATTACTGTTTTTGGTGTCATTATTGGATTACAGCTTTTTGGATTTATTGGGGTAATCTTTGGTCCGGCAATGCTTTCATTTTTTATTGTTTGTGTTGATATTTTTAAGAACGACTATATGAAATATAAGGAAGACAAAGAAGAAGTTCCTCAACCTATGGATTCAATTGATAAAGAATAGCTATTTTTGTTTATTATCTATAATCAATTGAATTGTAAAAATGAAACTGGAATCTTTAACTCTTAACCACTATATATTACTTGGAACTCTTATCTTTTTTCTTATTCAACTACTGTACTATTTTATTCTATATATTCAGTTATTATATCAAAGAAAAAAAGAGAGAAAAGGAAAGATTAACTATGAAGAGTCATACCTTCCACTTTCCATTGTTATAAGTGCTGATGATGTAACAGAAAAGCTAGAACAACAACTACCACTTTTACTAAAACAAGACTATCCCAACTACGAGGTAATTGTGATAAACGACAGTACCCGAGCAGAAGAAAAAGAGGCCACGAACGATTTGTTAGAAAGACTTGCCACACAGCATACAAATTTACACTATAGTTTTACACCGGAGAGTGCACGTTACATCAGTAGAAAAAAACTCTCTTTAACTTTAGGAATTAAGGCTAGTAAATACGATTGGATTGTATTTACTGAACCGGGATTTTGCCCAACAAGTAATCAATGGTTAAAGAAAATGGCACGTAACTTTACACCGGAAACAAGTATAGTCTTTGGTTATGCAGGTTACAATGAAGTGAAAGGATGGAAAAACAGAAAACTAATCTATGCTTCAGCTTTAGATGCCATACGTTACTTAGGGTTAGCTTTGACTAAAAGTCCCTACAAAGCATACGGAAAAAACCTAGCGTACAGAAAAGAATTATTCTATGAAAATAAAGGGTACTCTTCTCACTTAAACTTACTTAGGGGTGAAGATGATTTATTTATTAATAAAACTGCCACAGCAAAAAATACAAGAGTGGAAGTTTCACCAGAATCCATCTTAAAATATATGCCCAATAACTCCAATAGGTATTGGAAAAATGAAACACAAAACTACCTGCTCTCATCGTATTTTTATAAAGGAAGACAACGATATTTACTTGGGTTTGAAACCTTTTCTAAATTTCTTTTTATCGCAGGAGTTATAGCCGGAATTGTAATGTCTTTACTCTCCTTCAGCT
Source organism: uncultured Bacteroides sp. (assembly GCA_964583185.1). Taxonomy (GTDB): domain Bacteria; phylum Bacteroidota; class Bacteroidia; order Bacteroidales; family Bacteroidaceae; genus Bacteroides_E. Next base: position 2,534 of record CAZOVL010000071.1, read on the forward strand.
ATTTATGGGGAGCTATTTTCTTGGCTTTATACCTTTTTAGGTATCTATTTCAAGGAATTATATTGAACAAAAACTTTCAACTATTAGGATACAAAAAATTATTTGTTTTGAGTTTACCTCTTCTAGATGTTTGGCTTCCTCTATATAACCTAAGGCTTAAAATGCAATTACTCTTTAAGGGAAAAAGAGATTATATGAGAAAAGAATAGGATAAATCCACTAGTATCCATTGTACAAGGTTATATTACATAAGTTACTCAAAACGCATAGACTCAGAAGGATTCACTTTTGAAATGATAAACGATGGGGCTATAAATATGGCAACAGAGACAATAAACGTCACAACATTTACCAAAAGAAACAGCTTAAAATCAAAATAGATTGGAACGGAATCCATATAATAAGTAGAAGGATCTAAAGCTATTAAATGGAATTGGTATTGAAGGAAACAGAATCCTAAACCAATAATATTTCCAATAATCATTCCTCTTCCAATTAAGAACACCGATAGCCACAAAAATATTTTCTGTATAGTTTTATTGGTCGCTCCTAAGGCCTTAAGAACTCCAATCATAGAAGTCCGTTCAATAATGATTATGAGAAGTCCCGAAACAATGGTAAATCCGGCTACACTAATCATTAAAATTAAAATGACCCATACATTCAAATCCAATAACTCCAACCAATCAAAAATCTGAGGATTAAGTTGTTCAATGTTCCGAACAAAATAAATACCACCATAAGCATCTTGTTCTGCATCTAACAAGCTTCCAAGTTTGTATGTATCTTCCTCTAATTCTTCGTAGTTAAACAAACTAATTTCCAATCCGCTGACTTGGTTTTCCTTCCACTGATTCAATCGACTTACAGTATAAATATCAGCAAATAAGAAAAGATCATCATACATCGTAAGATTCGTTTCATATATGCCCTTTACAAACATACGTCTGGCTCGGACACTTTCTTTCTGAATAAAATAGAGGTAAACCTTATCGTTTAGTTTGATGTTTAGTTTATCACATAAAGTTTTTGACACAACAATTTGCTCTGAGTTCTCTGAGTCACTAAAAACAGGAAATTCCCCTTCAACTAAATGGTCTTTTAGAAATTCCGCATTGTATTCAGGCCCAATACCCTTTAAGACAACTCCCTCAAAAGCATCTTCCGTTTTCAACATCCCCAATTTAGTGGAATAACGTTGTATTTGTTTGGGAGCTATATTTTCATTGATAACAGCATATAGAGAATCATCCACCACAATAGGCAAAGTTTCGTAAGATTGAACCGCATCGAAATTGCTAACCTGAATGTGCGATCCAAAGCCAATTACTTTTTCTTTGACCTTACTTTTAAAACCTACAATAACAGCCAAGGAGATTATCATAACTGCTACCCCAATGGCTACTCCACAAATGGCAATAAGAATAGCAGGGCGAGACATTTTGGACTGTCCCTCAGTCTGCTTGTATATCCTGTTAGCTATAAAAAACTCAAACAATATTCAATCTTTATCAATGAATGGAAAGAAGTAAATTAGACACAAAAGAACTCTAACGAGTACGTCCGGGATATGCTGCTAATGCCTCCCTTAAAACAACCAATGCACGCGTTAAATCTTCCTTCTTCAATACATAAGCAATACGAACTTCATTCTCTCCCACTCCAGGCGTTGTGTAGAAACCCGATGCAGGAGCCATAAATACAGTTTCCCCTTCATAATTAAACTCCTTTAGGCACCATGAGCAAAACTTATCTGCATTATCAACAGGAAGTTTTGCTACAGTATAAAAAGCACCCATAGGTATAGGTGAATAGACTCCGGGTATACGATTTAACCCATCGATCAAACACTTTCTACGCTCCACATATTCATCATAATTGGATTGCATATACTCTTCAGAAGCGTCAAGAGAAGCCTCAGCAATAATCTGTCCCACTAAAGGAGGACTTAGTCTGGCTTGACAAAATTTCATTACAGCATTTCTCACCTCTTCATTTTTGGTAATAAGAGCTCCTATGCGAATACCACACTCAGAATATCTTTTGGAAAAAGAATCAATCAATACCACATTGTTTTCTATTCCTTCTAAATGACAAGCTGAAATATAAGGAGATCCGGTATAAATAAACTCACGATATACTTCATCTGAAAAAAGAAACAAATTGTGCTTCTTAACCAAGTCACGAAGCTGATCCATCTCTTTACGAGTATACAAATAGCCTGTAGGATTGTTTGGATTGCATATCAAAATCCCTTTGGTTCTTTCATTGATTAACTTTTCACACTTTTCCATTGGAGGTAAAGCAAAACCATCATCAATAGTAGAAGTTAAAGGAACAATTTTAGCCCCTGCTGAAATGGCAAAAGCCATATAGTTTGCATAGGCAGGTTCAGGAACTATAATTTCGTCTCCCGGATTCAAACAAGACAAAAAGGCAAAAAGTACAGCCTCTGAACCACCTGTAGTAATAATGATGTCTTTAGCTGTTAAATCGATATCGAAAGATTTATAATAGTGAGTTAGCTTTTCTCTTAAACTATAATAACCCGCACTGGGACTATACTCTAAGATATCACGATTAATATTTTTTACCGCATCAAGACCTTCCTTCGGAGTAGGTAAATCGGGTTGTCCTATATTCAAATGATAAACGTGTATTCCACGGGATTTAGCTTCCTCTGCCAAAGGTGCGAGTTTTCTAATGGGAGAAGCTGGCATTTCAACCCCACGGATAGATATGCTTGGCATAAATGGGTTTTATTTGTATTAATTAGATTTCTTTTTTATTGCGAACAAATATACACAAAAAACGATTGTCAAAACCTATTTAAAGATATAAAAACCTTTGTTAGATATTTATGTATAGTTATTAAATAAAAAAACCATACTTTTGTATAGCATAATAGAGAAAATGGAAACTTATGATACTAAATGTGATTGTTTACACATCGGAACCACAAAACATAAACCGATTAAACCTATTAAAGCATCCTATACTTCAACAATTACAACACTATGCAAAAGTACTGATATATTCGGCTAGTGAAATCAATACGATTGATAGAAATAACCTCACTCTTCTTTTGGTTTTGAATGACAAAAGAACCGTTCTATTAAGAAATCAGTTTGAAGATTTACCTCGTCCCATTTTGTTTTTGACAAATGAAGATAGTCAAAATCTTTCTACTTTATTAGAGATAACCACCTGGCTTAATTCAAATAGTATTAGCAGTGAAATTTTAATAGGAGAACCGAAAGAAATTAAAGAGCGAATACAGCATTTAGAACGTATCCTTTCTACAGGTATAAAACTTAAAAGTCAGCGCATAGGTATTATCAAATCGCCATCGTCCCGACTTATTGCAAGCAATGTAGATTATTTTTTAACCAAAAAACGCTGGGGAATTGATTTTGTAGATATTCCAATTGAATACAACCCTATCACAGAATACACAGAAGATTACAAAGTGATACGAAAAGAGATTCCTGATCGGATTGATTTTTATACACCCATAAATTCTCTATTACAGACTCAAGAGTTGAATGGCTTGGCCGCTGATTTACTAAAAACACCAAAAAAACTACAACCGTCGGTTATTGAAGCAGGGAATAAACTCATTGAAAAAGGTTTGTCAATTATATACAGCAGAGACCCACAATCTATTTTCACAATGCTTGTAACTCAACAACTAATTGGTACCAATCCGACCCTTGTTAGTCCAATTCAAATAGATATAAAAAAGAACAACATAAAGCTTGTAACATATCCTTTGGATTTCAAAGGGATTCAAACTATGGAGAAAGGCTCTACTGTAACAGTAGTAAAATGTGGAGGTTCTTGTTTAGATCAGTTTTATGTATCAACAGGAACAATATTAAATGATTTCACTGAAACGGAGAAAGAGCAAGCACTTGTAAATATTAGTATGGACAGCTCCATGAAACAATTCCTAAAAAAACCATTAGGTAGTCACTACATATTAATTCCAAACAATCACAGATCAATCATTGAGGAGTTTTTCCTTTCTAATCGCTGTATTAGAATGTGATTTGAATAAAAAAAAGACTGTACCTTGTTTTAGATACAGTCTTTACTATTTTTAGTAGAAATAACTACTTCTCATAATTTCTTAAGAAATCTACTAACGTGCGAATCCCTGTGCCCGTACCACCAATTCCTTTATAATTTTGATATTCTTCTAAGAAAGCAGGCCCTGCAATATCAATATGAACATAAGGATATTTTGCAAAATGCTCTAGAAATTTACCCGCTGTAATGGTTCCCGCATTTCGCCCTCCCACATTTTTCATATCGGCAACTGTTGATTTTAATTGTTCTTTAAAATCGGCCCAGAAAGGCAACTGCACTAAACGTTCGTGAACTTTATCTCCCGATTGTATTAACTGATTAATTGTTTTTTGATCTGCATTACCCATCACACAAGAAGCTTTATTACCTGCAACGATTAAGGCAGCACCCGTCAATGTAGCAGCATCAATAATTAACTCAGGCTCATATTGATTGGCATAAGCAATGGCATCAGCTAAAATCATTCGTCCTTCGGCATCCGTATTTAGCACCTCTACTGTTGTTCCATCGTACATGGTTATGATATCACCGGGTGTATAAGCTATTTGTCCGGGTCTATTATCAGTGGCAGGAATTAATCCTATAACATGAACATTTAATTTATTAAGAGCTACCGCATATAAAGTACCAATCATACAAGCTGCACCTCCCATATCACTCTTCATACTATCCATTGATCCAGCTGTGGGTTTCAGACTTAAACCACCTGTATCAAAAACAATACCTTTTCCTACTAAAACAATAGGCTTCGTATTGATTGGATTAGCTGGTTTATATTCCAAAACAGAGAATGTTGGAGGTTCAATAGACCCTTTGTTAACAGCAAGAAGTCCTCCCATACCTTTTTCTTCAATCTCTTTTTTTGTCAATACGGTTATATCAAAGCCTGCTTCTTGAGCTAATTGTTCAGCCTCTTGGGCTAATTGTTCAGCATTTAAGTAACAAACAGGTTCATTTACCACGTTACGAGCCCAATAAACAGCTTTCAAAGTGTTATTCATCTCATTAACAGCAACATCAGATACATCACCATAAATTGATATATCGCACAAAGCATAACGTTTCTCCTCTTGATCTTTGAAATATTTTAAGAATTGATAATTGGAAAGCATAAAACCTTCAGCTAACGCTAAAACAGCTTCTCCATCACCTATTAAAGTTAATTCCTTTTCTTTAGTATCCAGCTGTTTTCGTATTTCAAAACCAGCCAAACGCATATCTTCTAAATCATCTTGCAGCTTAACAAAAAAAGTATAACCATTTGCTGTTTTAATAAAGTCAACCTTTTTCTTTGACTCTTTAAAAACTTCAATAAAACTCTCTTTTTCCTGAAGTGATTCAGGTAGTACTCCCTCAGTCGATAGGACATACACTAAATTAACACGCTGTTCAAGACTACTTATTTTCTTTATCATATTGATGTTCTTTATAAATTGTATTACTCTTTTATAACAAGCAATATAGTCTATTGTTTACTGACTAGAAATGAAAGTATATATAATAGAGATAATCAGACTAATACTTATTAATCTGAATCATAAGGATAGAAATACAATAAGACTATGTAAAATTGTAGACTATTTTAATGTTTCTATTAAAAGATTTTGTTTATAAGCTTGAGCAGCTCCAATAGCAGTAGTATACTCTGAATACTCAGGAATAATAAAACTCACACCATACATCGTCTCTACTTTACAGAAGATGTCTTTACACTGAGGTAGTTGAGTGAGGTTTCCAATTAAAACAAACTTTTTAATGGAGCTATTTAAAGAAGCAAGAATAGCTGCTTGTCCTATAGAACGAAGAACCAAGTGAATGATACCGGTCGCCAAATCTTCTGGACTGGCATCTCCATCCACTTTTCCAAAAATTGAAGCAGTTGCATCTAAAGGTAAACCCGGTAAGGGATTCTTCGATATATCTTGTATCTCTAAATCAATGTTCTTCAATGTACCTTTAGAAGCTAAATCGGCTATGGTTCTAATTTTTTGTGTTTTCAACAATAATCTTGAAAGTCCCATAAGAGTTCCACCACCAATTCCTGTACCTCCAATATGCTCAATATGATTACCCATTACTTTAACAAATGAAGTGCCTGTACCCATACTAACTACAATTAGATTTTTCAATCCTGTTGCATATTGTGCTCCTATACCATTGGAAATAAACTCATCAGCTTTTGCTGTAGGTAAATTATAAATGGGGCTATCAATATATGCACTCCCCACACCGGTAAGAACAACTTTCTCTATCGACTTCATATCGATATTATTCTCATAGATATATTTCCCAAAAGCACCAAAAAGAGAGGCCGTAGGACTAGATGCTTTAACAAACATAGGAGATTTTATTTGATCTTTTTCAAATCCTATAATTTTGGTAGTACTCCCACCTACATCTATACCGATTATAACACCCATAGCTTTCGTTTTTTCTTGTTATGCCGTTTTAACTCAACAAAGTTACACTTAATTATTACAATGTTAAACTTTACAGCTTATATGTAATTGAAAGTATATGCTATCTGTAAATAAAAAAGTCTCCTTATAAACTCTAGAATTTAATAAGGAGACTTTCATTTATTTTTTAAGTGCAGCTATACTTTCTTTTAAAGACTGTATTATACTTTCTGTATCTTCCTTTTTCTTTTGTTCCAAATCAACAACCGTTTGAGGAGCATTATCTACAAAGTTTTTATTGCCCAACTTCTTCATAATGCCATTTAAGAAACCTTCTTTATGTTTCAATTCAGCTTCCAAAGCTTCTATTTCAGCTTCAACATCAATCTTATCTCCAATAGGTACTGTAAACTCTGTTGTACCAATCAAGAAAGAAGCTGCATCATCTTCTTTGGAAGAGATGGAGGTTATTTCAGAAAGATTACACATTTTATCTAATATGGTTTCAAACTCTTTTACCGGGTTATCTCCTACTACGTGAAGAGCCAAACTTTCTTTAAGAGGAATGTTCTTTTGAGCACGGATAGATCGTACCTGAGTAACAATGGATTTTACATCCTCAAAGAAGTTTACTATCACTTCGTCGTAAGCCAAATCGGTTAATGGAATTTGATCTACCATAATGCTTTCGTTCTCTTTTCTATCGTATATAGCTTGCCACAACTCTTCAGTTATAAATGGCATAAAAGGATGCAACAACTTCAATAGAAACTCAAAATAACGTAAGGTATCCTCATAAGTCTTTCTATCGATAGGATTACCATAAGCCGGTTTAATCAACTCCAAGTACCAGGAAGAAAACTCATCCCAAAAGAGTCTGTACAGCACCATTAAAGCTTCACTCAATCTAAATTTACTATATAAATCAGCTACTTCATTTGCTGTTTTATTAAGTAAGGATTCAAACCATTTGGAAGCAATCTGAGCTGTCTTAGTAGCCTCTAAAGTATCATCTACCTCCCACCCTTTAATTAAGCGGAAAGAGTTCCATATTTTATTATTGAAGTTTCTTCCTTGTTCACATAAAGCCACATCAAAAAGGATGTCATTACCTGCAGGAGCAGATAACATCATTCCCATACGTACACCATCAGCACCAAACTGATCAATCAGTTCAAGTGGGTCAGGTGAATTACCTAAAGACTTAGACATTTTTCGGCCTTGCTTATCACGAACTATGCCTGTGAAATAGACATTCTTAAAAGGTTTATCGTTTTCATACTCATAGCCCGCCATAATCATACGTGCCACCCAAAAGAAAATAATATCCGGACCGGTAACTAAATCACTGGTTGGATAGTAATATTTCAATTCCTCATTATTGGGGTTGTTTATTCCATCAAACAATGAAATAGGCCATAACCAAGAGGAGAACCAAGTATCTAAACAATCCTCATCTTGCTGTAAATCGGATAACGTCAAATTGTTATTTCCTGTTTTTTCTTTAGCTAAAGCCAACGCTTTTTCATCTGTTTCTGCTACAACAAAGCCTCCTTCAGGAAGGAAATAGGCTGGTATCCGATGTCCCCACCACAATTGGCGACTGATACACCAATCTTTTATATTCTCCATCCAATGTCTATAAGTGTTTTTATATTTCGATGGATAGAATTTAATGTCATCGTTCATAACAGGTTCTAATCCAATCTGAGACAGATGCTCCATCTTAAGAAACCATTGCATAGATAACTTAGGTTCAATAGGTACATCAGTACGTTCAGAGTAACCCACTTTATTGGTATAGTCTTCTACTTTTTCCAATAAATTAGCCGCCTCTAGATCTTTCACTATTTGCTTGCGGACATCAAAACGATCCATACCTACATACAATCCGGCTTCTTCACTTAAGGTACCATTATCATTAAATATATCAATAGATGGAAGATTGTGTTTCTCACCTAACATATAGTCGTTTACATCGTGTGCAGGAGTCACTTTTAAGCAACCTGTACCAAACTCCACATCAACATATTCATCTTCTATTACAGGAATTACACGATTTACTAAAGGAATAATTACTTTTTTCCCTTTAAAATGAGCATTCTTCTCATCAGTAGGATTAATACACATTGCTGTATCCCCCATAATAGTTTCAGGGCGTGTAGTAGCAACTATAGCGTAATTATCCTCTCCCTCAACAAAATAACGCAAATAGTATAATTTACCGTTTTCTTCTTTATGAATTACTTCTTCATCCGATATAGCCGTTAAAGCCTTAGGGTCCCAGTTCACCATGCGAACCCCGCGATAAATTAACCCTTTGTTATACAAATCGACAAAAACCTTCAAAACACTTTCACTACGAATTTCGTCCATTGTGAAAGCAGTACGCTTCCAGTCGCATGAAGCACCTAGCTTACGTAATTGTTTTAAGATAATGCCACCATGTTCTTCAGTCCAAGCCCAAGCGTGACTCAAGAATTCTTCACGAGTTAAATCCGTTTTCTTAATTCCTTGTTCAGCTAAACGATTTACCACTTTACTCTCAGTAGCAATTGAAGCATGGTCAGTTCCTGGAACCCAACAAGCATTTAATCCTTTCATTCGAGCTCTACGCACCAAAATGTCTTGAATTGTATTATTCAACATATGTCCCATATGTAAAACACCGGTAACGTTTGGAGGAGGAATGACGACAGTATAAGGCTCACGATTATCAGGTTTTGAACTAAATAGGTCATTTTCCATCCAATACTGATACCACTTCTGTTCTACATCAGCAGGATTGTATTTACTTGCTAATTCCATTCTATGTAACTATTTCTATTAAAATTGATATTTTCTGTAATTTGCAAATACAAAAATAGTAAATTAAAGTCGATATTAATCATAAGATTATGTACTTTTGTATAAAGACCTATGAGCTATGAGTAAAACAACAAACAATTCTCCTAAAAGAAAAAAAATTCGCATACGATATGTTGTGCTAATTTGTTTATTGATTTATGTGTGGTTAACTCTGTTATTCCCATCTATGGGCTTATTTTACTCCAAATGGATATATCCTTTCATTGCATTAATTCTTGCTAGTTTCTCTAAACTATTTCCTTTTTCCTTGAACGATTTATTCATTCTTTTTTCAATTATAGGATTAATATCTTTTCCAATTTATTCTCGTTTGAAAAAAAACAAACGATCTTGGAAGAAAATATTTACACAAATTGGAATATTCATAGTTTGCATATATGTTTGGTTTTATATGGCATGGGGACTTAATTATTCACAACCCGGCTTATATGACCGTTCCGAAATTGGAAACAATGCAACTTGTGATAAAGAGTTTTTTAGTGAGTTTTTGGAAGATTATTTAACGGGATTAAATAATAGTTATTCTCAAGCAGATCGTAAAAATATTCATAGAATTCACAAGGAAATATATAAACAATTTTACTCATTAAATCAAAAAGAATTTGGTATTCACAATCTCACCGTATTACCTCCTAAACATAAGAACATCACCTTCTCCAATTTTTTTACAAAAATGGGAATATCCGGTTATATGGGACCATTCTTCTGTGAATACCACATTAATAAAAACATTCCAAACTCACAATATGCCAGTACCTATGCACACGAGCTATCGCACTACTTAGGAGTTACTAATGAGGCTGAAGCAAATTTTTATGCTTACGTAGTGTGTACTAATTCAACAGTGAATGAAGTACAATTCAGTGGTTATCTTTCGGTGATAAACTATGTAATGAATGAAGCAGAAAAAGTGTACTCAGAAGCTGAATTCGAACAAATTCTATCCGGTGTTCGACCTGAGGTAAAAGAAGTGGTTAGAGAAAACCATAAGTTCTGGAAAAGTCACTACAGCCCACTTTTAGGTAGAGCACAAAACAAAGTGTACGATGCGTATCTAAAAGGGAATAAAATCAAATCGGGAACTCAAAACTATTGTGAAGTAATGGGATTATTAATTTCATATCAACAATGGAAGAACAAGAAAGAAGAACTATACCGCATCCAAGAAGGGCTCAACTAGAATCCTTTGAATACCTACTCGATATACTAGATCAATTACGAGAAAAATGTCCTTGGGATAAAAAACAAACTTATCAAAGTCTACGGCCTAACACCATAGAAGAGGTTTATGAATTAAATGACGCGCTCTTAGCTGAAGATAACGAAGAAATTTGTAAAGAATTGGGAGATGTTCTTTTGCATGTAATTTTCTATGCAAAAATTGGTTCTGAATCGGGGAATTTCGACATTAAAGAGGTTTGCGACAAACTTTCGGATAAATTAGTATTTAGACATCCTCATATCTTTGGTGATAAAAAAGCAGAAACAGCCGCAGATGTAGCAGCTAGTTGGGAAGAATTAAAACTGAAAGAAAAAGGAGGAAACAAGCGAGTTTTAAGTGGAGTACCGGATTCACTCCCCTCGTTGATAAAATCATTTCGTATTCAAGAAAAAGCCCGAAATATTGGGTTCGATTGGGAACACAAAGAACAGGTTTGGGATAAAGTAAAAGAAGAATATACAGAATTAAAAGATGAACTAATTAAAGACGCTAACCATGAACGAATAGAAGACGAGTATGGTGATTTGCTTTTTAGTTTAGTTAATGCAGGACGATTATATAATATCAATCCGGATACAGCCTTGGAAAAGGCCAATAAACGATTTATCCGCCGTTTTAATTATATGGAAGATCATACTATAAAAGAAGGTATTGATTTGAAAAGCTTATCCATGAAGGAGAAAGATAAAATATGGAATCAGGCAAAAAAAGAAGGTTTATAATTAAGGATTTCAGGTTTAACTATACACTCAAATAGTCTCTATGGAATAGGTTTACACTCTATTTAGAAGATGTTATCTTTACTTATTCTTTCCATTATCCATATAGAGTTAGTTAACTGATAAATGGATAGTTTTTAATCATCTTAAAGTCACAGAACTCTTTTTTTATTATATTTTAGTTTCTCCTATTTTGCTAACAAACTTAATAAAGAGAAAGTATGAAAAGGTTATTCTTGTTTATTTTCATAATCAGTCTAAGTCTAAACTATTTTGCACAAGCACAATGCCGAGTCCGGCTTGTTGCTCCAGATGCCAATGAATGGATTGAAAACAATCAGGAGAGAATAAAAACAATGACTCGTACTGAATGGCAAGCATTAGACGAAGGTTATAAATGGCCTGTTTTTAAATCACTTTCTCCTGAGAAAAAACACGATTTTTTCCGTCTAAAAATAGAACAGGTAAGAGATAATTTCGAATGGAATAAAGAGGAGCAAGCTCATATTAATCTATTACACAAATTCTTCATTAATAATCCAGACCTATATAACGAAGAAGATGAGGAAAAAAAATCAGCGAGTGAAAAATTCATATTAGAATGGATTCGTAAAGCTAGGGAAGAAATTAAATGGAGTAAAAAGCTTACTTATGGGATAACTACAGAGCTTGATGACTTACTAGATAAAGAAGGAAATGTACGGACCACCTCAAAAAGCAACTTCACCTTCAAAGAGTTATATATCGAAAAAAAATCAAAGTAAAACGGTGATTAAAAGAAATCCCTATATGTAAAGAACAGATAACTCTCTATAAGTGGTGTTTATAACACATTGAATTAACGAAAAAAGCCTAACTCTTGAACA
>CAZOVL010000072.1:0-14631 GCA_964583185.1 uncultured Bacteroides sp.
ATTCTGTACTTAATCGTTATGTTTATCTTCCAAAGAAGTCTTATCTTAGAGATTGTACGAATGGTGTTTAAGTTGAAAGAGTAAACAATGAATAATGCTTCATTGCTTGTTGCCCGTATAAGGTGTTGTGCGTTATAAATTCAAACGAGAAGTAGAGAATAAAAGTGTATTGTGTATAATCAATAAAAGGATATAATTAATGAGGTTAGCTCCTATAATTCTTTTTGTTTATAATCGGAAAGATCATACCGAACGATTGATTCGCTCTTTGCTTGCCAATGAACTGGCACAAGAGAGTGACCTCATTATCTATTCCGATGGACCAAAAACAGATCAAGATATTCCTTTGGTAGAAGAGGTACGAGCATACATTCAAACCATTCGGGGATTTCAAACCATTTCCATTGTTGAACAGCAAAAGAATAAAGGACTAGCCCAAAGTGTAATTGATGGAGTTACGCAGGTGGTTAATGCCTATGGAAAAGTAATTGTTTTGGAAGACGATCTCGTTTTGGCCCCCTATTTTCTGGCATTTATGAATGATGCGCTTGAAAAGTATGAAGCAGTACCTCAAGTGGGGCACATACAGGGATGTGATTTTACGAACTCTACCGACTTACCGGCTACTTTTCTGATTAAATGGACAGGTAGTTGGGGATGGGCAACTTGGAAAAGAGCTTGGGTTTATTTTAATCCTAATGGAATTGAATTGCTTAGTGAGCTGAAAAAAAGAAAATTGAATAAACAGTTTGATTTTGATGGAGCCTATCCTTTTACACGTATGCTGGAGCGACAAGTAAGAGGAGAGAACGATTCTTGGGCCATACGCTGGAATGCTTCTTTGTTTTTGAAAGGTATTCTCTCCTTAAATGTGGGGCGTTCATTGGTGCAAAACAAAGGTTTTGATGGTAGCGGAACTCATTGTGGAGGTGAAGAGCTTTACGGTTCCAATCTGTGGATATCAAAATTGCCTGTAGAGAAGATTCAACCCATAGAAGAGAATCTAAAAGCGAGAACTGTTTTTAGGCAATATTACAAACAGACTCAAGGGGTTTGGGCCAAAGTGAAACGAAGAATTAAACGAACCTTAAAAGGTGACTTCAAAGCATAAAAAATGAACAAAGAACCACTGAAAGTTTTATTAATTAATACATCTGACTCAACAGGTGGAGCAGCAATTGCTTCAAAGCGCTTATTGCAAGCCTTGAACAAACAAGGCATTAAGGCTAAGTTATTTGTGAAAGAGAAACAAAGTGACTGGAATTCAGTGGTGACTAAAAAAGCAGGGATAAGGTATTTTCTGAGTTTTCTGTGGGAGCGCTTTATTATTTGGTTGTTGGTAGGATTCAAACGATCCAAAGTGTTTCAGGTTGATATAGCCAATGCAGGAGTGGACATCACGAGAGAAAAAGCTTTTCAGGAAGCTGATATTATTCATTTGCATTGGATTAATCAAGGCTTGTTCTCCTTGCGTCAAATAGGAGGAATTATAACTTCAGGGAAACCCATTGTTTGGACTTTGCACGATATGTGGCCTATAACCGGAATTTGTCATCATGCACGTACTTGTACTCACTTTCACTCCTTCTGTATGCGTTGTCCATATCTTAATAAGGGTATTTTTTCTCGAGACTTATCTTATTTAGTTTTTAATAAAAAACGAAAGTTGTATTTGCCTTACTCTTTGACTTTTGTGGGGTGTAGCCAATGGATTGCCAATGAGGCAAAACTTAGTGCTTTGGCTAAGAATCAAGAAGTATTCTCCATTCCGAATCCAATTTCCATTGAAGAGTTTTGTCCAGAAGAGCAAAAAGAATGTAGAGGTAGGTTGGACCTGCCTCTTAATCAAAAACTAGTGCTTTTTGGTGCAGTTAACGCCTCGGATAAACGCAAAGGGTTTGAACTGTTCATTAAGGCTTGTCTGGAATTAAAAGAGCAAGGTTATACAACAAATGACCTGGGAATAGTGGTAGTAGGTAATCATACGGAAGCATTGAAAAATCTGTCTCCTTTTCCTGTCTTCTCCTTGGGGTATATTCAATCTACTGAACAGATGAGATCTGTTTATAATGCGGTGGATGTATATGTAACCTCCTCTCTTGAGGAGAATCTGCCCAATATGATTATGGAATCAATGGCTTGTGGAACACCTTGTGTTGGCTTTAATGTTGGTGGAATTCCGGAAATGATAGATCATCTGGAAAACGGCTATGTGTCGGCCTACGAAAACGAACAGAGTTTAGCCAAAGGAATGCAGTGGATATTGGAAAATAAGGAGATAAATCAAATAAAAAAGAAGGCGCGAGATAAAGTTGTGAACTCTTATGCTGAAGAAATTGTTACATCAGTATATGTAGAACTTTATGAAACTTTATTGAATAATGATGCAAAACAGCCTAATGCCTAAGTTCTCTGTTATTACTGTAACCTACAATGCTGAAAAGGTGCTGGAAAAGACCATAGATAGTGTGGTTGAACAGTCTTACAGCAAGATTGAATATATTGTTATTGACGGAGCTTCAACCGATTCAACCCCTAAAATATTTGAGAAATATGCAAAGGCGATTGATGTATTAATCTCTGAGCCTGATAGCGGACTTTACGATGCAATGAATAAAGGTATTTCAAAAGCAACAGGTGATTATGTTGTTTTTTTGAATGCCGGAGATACTTTTCATTGTGTGGACACACTTGAAGAATTGGTTAAGAAAATGCCTGGCGATGTGTTACCCGATGTGGTTTATGGAAATACCGCTTTGGTGAAATCGAGTGGTGAATTTATAAAGATGAGGCGTCTGAAACCACCTAAAGATTTAACATGGAAGAGTTTCTCGAAAGGTATGTTGGTTTGCCATCAAGCTTTTTTTGCTAAAAGAGAATTGGTTGAAGATTATAACTTAAAATATAAATACTCTTCAGACTTTGATTGGTGCATACGCATATTAAAAAAATCGAACTTGATTTTTAATAGCAATCAAATACTCGTAAACTATTTAGAAGAGGGGCTAACCACTCAAAACAGAAAAGCGTCCTTAAAGGAACGCTTTCAGATTATGGTTCATCACTATGGTTTAACGCGGACTTTGGTGAATCACGTGGGTTTTGTTTTCCGATTATTCGTTCAGTAACATTTCTCTTAAGATGTGCATCCCCTCGGAAGCTCCTTTTTGGATGACATGAATATCCGATCGGGAGATGTTTACCTGTTTAGGATCAATTAAATAAATGGGAACTCCTCTATTTACATAGTGAAGTAAACCAGCAGCCGGATATACATTCATTGAGGTACCGATAATTAAAAAGAGGTCAGCTTGTCTTACAATATCTATTGCTACTTCTATTTTGGGAACGGCCTCACCAAACCAAACAATGTATGGTCGCAGTTGTGAACCATCTTCTGCCAAGTCGCCAATCTTGACCTCATAGTTTTCAGGAGCCAACTCTTTGATGTAGCGGGAGTCATTCGGACGATTAGAAGAACACACTTTAGTCAGTTCACCGTGTAGGTGGATTACCTTTGAACTACCCCCACGTTCGTGCAGATTATCTACGTTTTGAGTAATAACAGTTACATCGAAATGATCTTCCAACTCTCCTAGAATTCGATGTCCTTCATTGGGTTCAGTTCCCAATAACTCTTTTCTGCGTGTATTATAAAAATCCAATACCAATTGCGGATTGGCCTGATAACCTTCCGGTGTAGCCACTTGTTCTACAGGATATCTATCCCATAGACCCCCTGAATCTCTAAATGTGCTAATACCACTCTCTGCACTCATGCCTGCTCCTGTTAATACAACCAGTTTCTTCATTGATGTTCTCCTTTCTTTTGGTTTCAAATCTAAATATACAAAAAAGAGGAAAGAAAAGAAAGTGGATAGTATAAATATAACTTGTAATGAAGAGGTAATCAAACTCTTATAACCCAAATGGGTCATTAGAGACTCTCTAAGCGTGATTAGTTCTGTAATTTATTGGTTTATAGCTGTTTATAAATATTGCTTATATTACACATAATATTAGATAGTTATAAATGCAACCACGAAAATATAAATTCTAACGATTGTTTTTGATTTAACTTGTTGGGTTTTTTTCTAAGTTTTGACAAGTTTTATAGCTAATGTCACTCTTGATTCCTTTTTATTCTTTCACTTTGATAGGATGAGCTGTTGCTTTTTCCTAAATTTCTCACATATAATGTGTTCAATCCAAATAAAACGTTTATTTTTGTGCGTTAAGTGCTTTTTTGAAAGATAAAAATAAGCAATATGGCTTTCAAAAACTAATTCAAAATATATTAAACATAAAAAGAATCATGAAGAAAATTACTATTTTAATGTCTTTAGCTGTGGTTTTAGGTTTTGTTGCTTGTACAGCACAAGCTCCTAAAGCTGAGTTGAAAACACAAGCAGACACGTTAGCTTACACTATTGGAATGTCACAAACTCAAGGATTAAAAGATTATTTAGTGGGTCGCTTAAATGTTGACTCTACTGATTTTGATCAATTTGTTAATGGTCTCCTTGAAGGTGCAAACAAAACAAGCAAAAAAGAAATTGCTTATTTAACAGGATTGCAAATTGGTCAACAAATTGCAAATCAAATGTTGCCGGGAATAAATGGTGATTTATACGGACCTGATTCAAAAGAAGGTATTTCAAAAGACAATATGCTTGCTGGTTTCTTAGACGGATTTAACGAAAAGAAAACAGTAATGTCTCTAGAAGAAGCTGGAAGCTATGCTCAAATGAACTTTGAGAAAATTAAAGAAGCAATCAATGCTGAGAAATTTGCTGCTAATAGAGAAGAAGGAGAAAAATTCCTAGCTGAAAACAAAGGAAAAGAAGGCGTTGTAACTACTGAAAGTGGATTACAATATAAAATAATTACAGAAGGTAAAGGCGCAGTTCCAACAGAAGAACAAACAGTGAAAGTTCATTATAAAGGAACTTTACTTGACGGAACAGAGTTTGATAGCTCTTATGAAAGAGAAGAACCTTCTTCATTCTCTCCTAACCGTGTAATTGAAGGTTGGAAAGAAGCTTTAACTATGATGCCTGTAGGTTCAAAATGGGAGTTATACATTCCTCAAGATTTAGCATACGGTGCTAGAGAATCTGGAAAAATTCCTCCATATTCTACTTTAATCTTTGAAGTTGAATTATTAGAAATCGAAAAGTAATCGGTTTTTATTCTATAGAGAAATGATAGAAGAGAGCTAAATTTTAGCTCTCTTTTTTTATCTTTTTTTATTTTAGGTGGATAAATTAAAATAAATTCTTATATTTGCTTACATTTTGGCATATAAATCAGAACTTTTATTTAATTATGGTAAAAATCGATAAGCTAGATAGACAGATATTAGATATTATTTCACAGAATGCACGTATTCCATTTAAGGATGTTGCAGCACAGTGTGGTGTATCTAGAGCTGCCATTCATCAACGAGTGCAGCGATTAATAGATTTAGGAGTTATTGTAGGGTCAGGATATCAGGTAAACCCCAAAATGTTGGGTTTCTCTACTTGTACTTATGTAGGAATAAGCTTGGAAAAGGGCTCAATGTATAAAAGGGTTGTTGAAGAGCTTATGAAGATTCCCGAAGTAGTAGAGTGTCATTTTACAACGGGTACCTATACTATGTTGACCAAAGTTTATGCACAGGACAATGAGCATCTGATGGATTTATTGAATAATAAGATGCAAGAAATACCTGGTGTAACAGCTACTGAGACTTTAATTTCTTTAGAGCAAAGCATCAAAAAGGAAATTCCAATTTTACAGGAGAACGATCGTTTGAATGATGAAGAGAAATGATGGATTTATTGAGTGAATATCATCTCTCCGGATTATTTATTGGAATTTGTACCTTTCTAATTATTGGTTTGTTTCACCCCATTGTCATTAAGGCAGAGTATTATTGGGGAACAAAGAGTTGGTGGATTTTCTTAATATTGGGAATTTTGGGCGTAGTAGGTTCTTTATGTACTACTGATATCATCATTTCATCTTTGTTAGGCGTTTTTGCTTTCTCTTCTTTCTGGACCATTAAAGAGGTTTTTGACCAACAAGAACGGGTTAGAAAAGGTTGGTTTCCTAAAAATCCAAAAAGAAAATATCCTTTTTAATTTTAAGTTGGTTTTTAAAGCAAAATATTTGCACTATAAAACAAAATGTACTAATTTTGTTGTCGCATTCATAATGAAGTGCACGGGCTTTTAGCTCAGTTGGTTAGAGCAACAGACTCATAATCTGGAGGTCCCTGGTTCAAGCCCAGGATGGCCCACAAAAAAGGATACTGATTTCAGTATCCTTTTTTGTGTTATTACGTTTTTTCTTTACATTAATTGTTGCTACTTTTAAATTACCCCTTCAATCTTATTTATTACTTCCTGAGGGGAGATATCATTTAAACAAGCATAATCTTTTCTGTAACAAGGTTTATTTCCAAACACCGAGCAAGGTCTGCAAGACATATTTAATTGAATAATATTCTCTTCTTTTTGATTCCACCCTAAGAAACCACTGTACGGATGAGTTGCTCCCCATATAGATATGACAGGCGTATTAACTAATGAAGCTAGATGCATATTGGCTGAATCCATTGACACCATGCAGTTGAGTTGACTCATAACCATCAGTTCTTGCGTCAGGTTTAATTGACGTGCGGGAACAATGAGTTGAGGATTATCTTTCTTCCACTCTTCAAACCAATCTATTTCTTCTTTCCCTCCTCCAAAAAGGATTAGTTTTCTGTTCTCTTTTTCTATTCCTTGAATAACCTGAAGCATCAACTCAGGAGGGTATATCTTACCCCGATGCTTAGCAAAAGGAGCGAAGCCAATCCATTGTTCTGTTGTATCTTTCTGTTGCAGTTCTTTAATGGGCAGTTGCGATAAATCGGGATCGCTATTGTCAAAAAGAGAGCGAAAAGAAGCTGTAATGGGATAGGATAGTTGTTCTAAAACAGCAGTATATCGGTTAAATGTTGTTGGTAGGGGATGTAGTTGTTTGTTGTTTTTTTGGGTAAGCTTTTTCTTTTCTGCTCGTCCTTTCTCTATTTTCGCAATTTGCACTCCGTTTAAGGCAAGCCTTGCTCTTAAAAACTTAGTGCGTAGTACATCGTGAAAATCGGCATAGGCATTGAACGACTCTTTTTTAAGCTCTTTATATAAGCGGTTCAATCCTGTTATTCCTTTGTAATTATTCAAGTCTATACCTCTGAATTCAACATTGGGTGGCATAAACTGAAAAAGAGAAGAAAAGTTTCCTCTGCTTAGAAAGATAATTTGCAGCTCGGGGTATTGTTTTGCCAACGAGTAGACAATGGGGACTGTCATAGCAACATCTCCAAAAGCAGAGAAACGAGTAATTAAAAGCTTAGCCATTTATTTCTTTGCGTAAAGAACAGGGTTTAAGTTAGGGTCGTTGTACATTTTCATTTGTTTATACACCTTCATGTATTTTTTTCCTGCTTCAATGTCGTCTATCAACTGATCAATGGCAGTAGATAGGTCTTTTTGTTGCTCCATAAGGATGTTTAATTTGCTGAAACACGTATCAATGTGCTCTTGAGAAACATCTGTACGTTCTGTTTCTTCTTTCATATGATAAATCTTAAGCATCAAGATGGATAAGCGGTCAATGGCCCAAGCCGGACTTTCTGTATTGATTGTGGCGTCTTTTTGAACTGTTATGTCTTTATATTTGTCCAAAAAATAGCTATCAATAAGTTCTACTAAGTCAGTTCTATTTTGATTCGATTTGTCTATTCTTCTTTTGAGTACCAATGCTTCTGCCGGGTCAATGTTGGGGTCACGGATAATATCTTCAAAATGCCATTGAACAGCATCAATCCAGTTTTTTAAATAAAGATAGTATTCTATGGTTTTTTCCGCATAAGGATTATTCATTTCAGCATCCACGCTATTTGTGATATGATAATCTGCAGTGGCTTTCTCAAAAATTTGATTACTAAGTTTGCTAAATGTCATAATGATATGATTAAAAGTTTTTGATGTCTTACAAATATATACAATAAATCATAATATCAGCCATTTAATGATTCTATCCTATCATAAATGAGGGTGTATGCTCCATATTTGGTGATTCTGTGAATAATTGCAGAGTGAGATAATGCGACTATTCCTTTTTCTTCTATCTTTGTGCCATATATAAAGCTAAAATTTGTGAGATGAAAGAGTTTATACACGTTTTACGTCGTTTCCTGCCCCCCTATAAGCAATATGTGATAGGTGCCTTTTTTTTGAATTTTTTATCTGCTGTACTTAATATATTTTCATTTACTCTTATTATACCCATCTTACAGATTCTGTTTGAGATGGATTCTAAAGTATATAGCTTCATTCCCTGGAGCACAGCAGAAGTGGGATTTAAGGATTTGTTGGTTAACAACTTCTATTATTATGTTACAAGTCTTATTGATGTACACGGAGCTTCTTTTACCTTACTTATATTAGGTGTTTTTTTGGCGGTGATGACCTTACTGAAAACCGGTGCTTATTTTGCCTCATCGGCCATTATGATTCCGCTGCGTACCGGAATTGTTCGTGATATTCGTGTTCAACTATATAAGCGTGTAATTTCTTTGCCCATTGCTTTCTTTTCAGAAGAAAGAAAAGGAGATATTATTGCCCGAATGAGTGGCGACGTAAACGAAGTGGAAACCTCTGTTACCAGCTCTTTAGATATGTTGGTTAAGAATCCCATTTTAATTCTAATTTATTTCTGTACGCTGATTTTTGTCAGCTGGCAATTAACGCTTTTCACTATATTGGTGTTGCCTGTAATGGGATGGATTATGGGAACAGTAGGTAAAAAACTGAAAAGACAGTCGTTAGAAGCACAAGAGCGCTGGAGTGATACGATGGCACAGTTTGAGGAAACACTGGGTGGATTACGTATCATTAAAGCATTTAATGCAGAGGAGAAAATGATTAACCGATTTGAGAAATCGAGTAACGCTTATCGGCAGAGTATTAATCGTGTGGCCACTCGTCAGACTTTAGCTCACCCCATGAGTGAGTTTTTAGGAACCATTTTAATTGTAACTGTACTTTGGTTTGGTGGGACTTTAATTTTAAGTAATCAAGCACCTATTGATGCTCCTTCTTTCATTTTCTATTTAGTGATACTTTATAGTATTATTAATCCACTGAAAGAGTTTTCAAAGGCTAGTTATAATATTCCCAAAGGATTGGCTTCTATGGAGCGTATTGATAAGATTCTTCAAGCTGAAAGCAACATCAAAGAGGTAAAAAATCCTATTGAAATAAAAACGCTAAACGATAAGATAGAATTTAAAGAGGTGAGTTTTAAATACGATACCAAAGAGGTATTGAAAAGAATTAATCTGACCGTAAAAAAAGGGCAAACCATTGCTTTGGTAGGACAGTCCGGTTCGGGAAAGTCAACGCTGGTGGATATGTTGCCAAGATATCACGACGTCCTTTCTGGATCTGTTGAAATTGATGGAGTGAACATTAAAGATTTATCCATTGCAAGCTTGCGTGGAATTATAGGGAACGTGAATCAGGAGGCTATTCTGTTTAATGATACCTTTTTTAATAATATTGCTTTTGGTGTTCCCAATGCTACTAAAGAAGAGGTTATTGAGGCCGCAAAGATTGCGAATGCACACGAGTTTATAATGGAAACCGATAAAGGGTATGACTCCAACATAGGCGATCGGGGTGGTAAGCTGTCTGGAGGACAAAGGCAACGCGTGAGTATCGCTCGTGCCATCTTAAAGAATCCTCCTATTTTAATTTTAGATGAGGCAACATCGGCACTAGATACCGAGTCTGAACGATCGGTGCAAGAAGCTTTGGAACGATTGATGAAAACTCGTACCACCATTGCCATTGCTCATCGACTCTCTACCATTCGCAGTGCAGATGAAATCTGTGTGCTTCACGAAGGTGAGATTGTGGAACGTGGAAAACACGATGAATTGTTGGCAGTACAAGGCTACTATAAACGCCTGAATGATATGCAGGCGCTATAATATAAAAGGAACGGATAAGTGTTTTACTTATCCGTTTTTTGTCTCAAAAAATCTTTCAAAATGGTTTTTATTTTCCTTTTTAATACCCTCCTCTGAAGTCTTGTGGAGGGGGTGTTAGTCGGTCCTAGACCGAAGGCCCTTCGGTCTAGGAGAGAAGGGTGCTCGGTCTAGGACCGAGGGGTGTTAGGTCTTAGACCCAATTGGGACTTTAGTAAAAAGGTTCTTTTATTTACGCCCAAAGTCGGCTGGAATTTCTCCCCATTTAGCGGTATCCCACTTTAAAATAGGCGTGGTGTATGTATTGGTCTTGAGCCAGCGTTCTGCACGTTGAATTAGATTGTAAACCGGAGCTGTTTTAGCACTCTTTTCTAACTTTGTATTGCATTTTTTGTTTCGTACCCACGCAATGGCATTTCTACTATCACTATATATGGGTAAATCCCATTTGTTTTGTTTGGATAAAGCCAATGCGTGGACAATGGCTAAAAATTCACCAATATTGTTGGTTCCCCAAACAGGGCCAAAATGAAAAAGCACTTGTTCATTGCCTGTGTAAACACCCTTGTATTCCATAAGTCCGGGATTGCCACTACAAGCAGCGTCAACGGCCAAGCTGTTTTCTAAAACCTCCTTAGGCAATATACGCTCTTTAGTGCGAACTGTTTCTTTGGGTTCACTTTTAGTAATGTAAAGAGAGGGGTGAGAGTTATAAGCTTCGTTGGCCTCTTCCAATGTGTCAAAAGCCTTATATTGAGCCCCTTTGTATCCGTTAATTTGCAATGAGCAGTCAGTCCAAGAGTCATAAACTCCCGGTTGTACCCCATCCCAAACCACGTAGTATTTTGTCTTTTTACTCATTCAGTAATAATATTCTAATATGCTGTATGTAAAGCCAAACAAAGTTACAAAAAAAATGAACAAAATGATCTGTTAAGTGTTTTATTGGCGTTATTAAATAAAACAGAATTAAAATTATGAATAAAGCTTTTAAAGATGCAATAGTAGCCAGGAGATCTAATTACTCCTTGACGAACAAATCCACCTTATCGGACAAAGAAATAGAAGAGTTAGTTGACTTAGCAGTTCAGTATGTACCCTCTGCCTTTAATTCTCAATCTACACGCATTGTTCTTTTGCTCAATGAACATCATCAAAAATTTTGGAATATAGTAAAACAAGAGTTGAAAAAAGTGGCGAGTGAAGAAGGTTATTTACACGCTGAAGAAAAAATAGACCACTCATTGGCAAGTGGTTATGGTACCATTCTCTTTTTTGAAGATGAACGAGTGGTTAAAGGGCTACAGGAAAACTTTGCACCGTATGCAGATCATTTCCCTAAATGGGCTCAGCAAACCTCTGCAATGCATCAATATGTTCTTTGGGTTGGATTGGCAGATGCCGGTTTAGGTGCTTCTATACAACATTATAATCCGGTTATAGATGATGCTGTACGTCAAGAGTGGAATATTGATGAAAATTGGACACTAATAGCTCAAATGCCTTTTGGTGTGGCATCTGCTAGTCCGGAAGAAAAACCAACTCAACCTTTAAATGGTCGAATCAAGGTTTTCAAATAGAACTTAACTTTCCATTTACAGATTAGAGCTCCTTTGCATTTAACCAAGAATAGTTAAACTGCAAGGGAGTTTTTTATCTTTTTACTTGCTACCTTTGTAGTTAAATAATAAGGCAATGAAAAGAATTTTTCTTATCGGTTATATGGGAGCGGGTAAAACTACCTTAGGTAAGGCTTTAGCTCATTATTTATCTTATGAATTTATTGACCTGGACTGGTATATTGAAGATAAGATTGGACAAAGTATTCCCTCCTTTTTTGCTGATTCGGGAGAGGCTGCTTTTAGAGAAATTGAACATCATTCACTTCTTGAACTATTAGAAAAAGAGCGGGTTGTTGTTGCTACAGGAGGAGGAGCTCCTTGTTTCTATGATAATATGGATTTAATGTTAAAATCCGGAGTGGTAGTTCATTTAGAAGCCAGTGAGGAAGTGCTTTTCAGACGCTTAAAAGACACGCTACATTTACGCCCGGTATTGCAAAGTAAAACAGAAGATGAACTGCGTGCTTTCATTGCCTCTTCTTTAGCCAATCGTTATCCGTATTATAACCGTGCTACACAGGTTATTAATGCCGATTTTTTAGAAAGTGAAGAAGAAATAAGGCAAACCATTAATCTTTTGATTAAAACGCTTAGTTTTTAATACCATATTTGTTCGTTTCAGTTGAAATGTGTAGATTATTATTTACTTTTGTTTGGAGTTTTTTTGAGAATAGCTATTAATGATTGAAAAAGGATTTAGAAAATGAGAAAGTGGAACGTTGACGATTCTAAAGAGTTATACAACATCAATGGATGGGGTGTATCTTATTTTGGTATCAACGAAAAGGGAAACGTTTTTGTTACACCTCGTAAAGATGGTGTTGCCGTTGACCTAAGAGAGTTAGTAGATGAGTTGGATTTGCGTGATGTTGAATCGCCTATGCTTATTCGTTTTCCTGATATACTGGATAGCAGAATAAAGAAGATGTCTAGCTGTTTTGAGTCAGCCATAAATGAATATGGATATAAGGCTCAAAATTTCACCATTTATCCTATCAAAGTAAATCAAATGCAACCTGTGGTTGAAGAAATTATCAGTCACGGAAAGAAATATAAAATTGGGTTGGAGGCCGGGTCTAAGCCTGAGCTACACGCAGTGATTGCATTGAATATGGATTCAGACTCTTTAATTATCTGTAATGGATATAAAGACGAAGCCTATATTGAGTTGGCATTGCTGGCTCAAAAGATGGGAAAGAAAATTTACCTTGTTGTTGAGAAACTTAATGAATTGGCTTTGATTGCCCGAATGGCAAAGCGTTTGAAAGTAATGCCCAATATTGGTATTCGTATTAAATTAGCTAGTTCCGGCAGTGGAAAATGGGAAGATTCGGGTGGTGATAACAGTAAGTTTGGTTTGACCTCCAGTGAACTGCTGGAAGCCTTGGAATTTCTTACAGACAATAAAATGGAGGAGAGTTTAAGATTAATCCATTTCCATATAGGCAGTCAGGTAACCAAGATTAGAAGAATTAAAACTGCTTTACGTGAAGCGTCTCAGTTTTATGTACAATTACATAAGTTGGGCTTTAATGTGGAGTTTGTAGATATAGGTGGTGGTTTAGGGGTAGATTACGATGGTACTCGCTCTTCCATTTCTGGTAGTAGTGTTAACTATTCCATTCAAGAGTACGTTAATGACTCGGTTTCAGCACTGGTTGATGCAAGCGATAAAAATGAAATTCCACATCCTAATATCATCACAGAAAGTGGAAGAGCTCTGACTGCTCATCACTCGGTTTTGGTTTTTGAGGTAAAAGAAACAAGCTCTGTTCCTGAGTGGGATGAGAGTATGGTGGTTTCTGAAGAAGACCACGAGTTGGTTCAGGAACTGTATGATATTTGGGATAATCTGAATCAAAGTGGAGTACTTGAATCGTTTCACGATGCGCAGCAGATTAGAGAAGAAGGGTTGGAATTGTTTAGTCATGGTATTGTTGACCTTAAAACAAGAGCACAAATTGAAAGACTCTTTTGGTCTATTGTGCAGGATGTTAACTCCATTGCATCACAAATGAAACATCCACCGGAAGAGTTTCGTGTGTTGACAAAGTTGCTGGCCGATAAATACTTCTGTAACTTCTCATTGTTTCAGTCTCTTCCTGACTTATGGGCGATTGATCAAATATTCCCTATTATGCCTATTCAGCGTTTAGGAGAGAAACCGAATCGAGTAGCTACTTTGCAAGATATTACTTGCGATTCTGATGGAAAAATATCAAACTTTATCTCTACACGCAATGTCTCGCACACTTTACCGGTGCATTCCATAAAGGCCAAAGAGACGTATTATATTGGAGTTTTCTTAGTCGGTGCCTATCAAGAGATATTGGGTGATTTACACAATCTTTTTGGCGATACGAATGCTGTCCACGTGTCTGTTGACGATAAAGGTTATTCCATTGATCAGATTATTGATGGAGAAACTATTGCGGAGGTATTGGAATATGTGCAATACAACCCAAAGAAATTAGTTAGAACTTTGGAGACTTGGGTTTCTAAAGCGGTTAAATCTGGTAAAATAACTCAAGAAGAAGGAAAAGAGTTCTTGGCAAATTATCGTTCAGGACTTTACGGTTACACTTATTTAGAGTAGTTGATAAATGAATTCTAAAGCTAAAATAACATTAATCAAGGTGGGAGGTAAGGTGGTGGAGGACCAGCAAAGTCTGAACCAGTTACTTTCCTCTTTTACTCAGATAAAAGGGTATAAAGCTTTGATTCATGGTGGAGGAAGATTAGCAACCCAGATAGCTGAAAAGTTAGGTGTAGAGACCCAAATGGTTGATGGTCGGCGAATTACTAGCGATGAGATGCTTGAGGTGGTGACTATGGTCTATGGTGGATTAGTGAATAAAAGCATTGTGGCTGCTCTACAAGCTAAAGGGATAAATGCCTTGGGTTTAACAGGAGCAGACTTAAACTGTATTTTGTCGGAAAAAAGACCGGTAAAAGAGATTGATTATGGTTGGGTAGGTGATGTAA
>CAZOVL010000073.1:0-14590 GCA_964583185.1 uncultured Bacteroides sp.
ACCCGCTGTCAAAACCAGTCAGCCCCATTTTATCACCATAAAATGTAGGTAATATTTAGACTACAAAGATAGTTACTCCTTAAAAAATATCCTAATAATATCTCCAGAAAGAACTGCCGGACGTATACTTACGGTCTATATTAAAGTCCCAATTCTTCTTTTAAATAATGAGAAGTATATCCCACTCCACTTAAAGCCACCTCTTCAGGAGTACCAAAGCAGAGTAACTTTCCTCCTTCTTTTCCTCCTTCAGGACCAATATCAATGATGTAATCGGACATTTTAATCACATCTAAGTTGTGCTCAATTACAATCACTGTGTTCCCTTTATCCACCAAACGGTTCAACACCTTTAGCAACACTCTTATATCTTCAAAATGAAGGCCTGTTGTCGGTTCATCCAAGATGTAAATGGTGTCTCCTGTATCACGTTTAGCTAATTCTGTGGAAAGTTTTACACGTTGACTTTCTCCTCCAGACAAAGTAGTAGATGATTGTCCCAACTTAATATAGCCTAAACCTACATCTTGCATCATCTTTATTTTATTCAAAATCTGGGGTACATTCTCAAAGAATTCTACTGCCCGATTGATGGTCATATCCAAAACATCAGCAATTGATTTTCCTTTGAAGCGTACTTCCAGTGTTTCTCTGTTATAGCGTTTACCGTGACATACTTCACAAGGCACATAAACATCAGGTAGAAAGTTCATTTCTACTGTTTTGTATCCATTACCCGAGCAAGCATTACATCTTCCTTCGGCTACATTAAAGGAGAAGCGTCCGGGCTTATATCCTCTAATCTTAGCTTCCGGAAGTTCCACAAATAATTTTCTAATATCTGAAAAAACGCCTGTATAGGTTGCCGGATTAGATCGTGGAGTTCGGCCTAAAGGCGATTGGTCTACAGTAACCACTTTATCTACAAACTCAATACCTTCAATGGAGTCGTAAGGTAAAGGGTCTTTTAATGAACGATAAAATTGTTGAGAAAGAATAGGCTGTAATGTTTCATTAATCAAGGTAGACTTACCACTTCCGGAAACCCCTGTAACACAAATCAACTGACCTAAAGGGAATTCCACATCAATATTCTTTAGGTTGTTTCCTTTGGCTCCACGAATCCACAGAGAGTGTCCATCTCCTTTTCTTCGCTCAGAAGGAACTTCTATTCTGCGGCTTCCATTTAAATACTTGGAGGTTAGTGTTTGAGTCTGTATCATCTGTTCCGGTGTACCCGCAAAGACAATTTCACCACCCAGACGTCCCGCTTTAGGTCCCAAATCAATGATATAATCTGCTGCAAGCATCATATCTTTATCGTGCTCCACCACAATCACTGTATTCCCTAAATCTCTTAGTTTTTTTAAGGAGTCTATTAATCGCACATTATCCCGTTGATGCAATCCGATGCTTGGCTCGTCTAAAATATATAACACATTAACCAGTTGTGAACCAATTTGTGTGGCTAAGCGAATGCGTTGACTTTCCCCTCCGGAAAGGGTCATTGATGGGCGACTTAAAGAGAGATACTTCAAACCTACATCCAATAAAAAACGCAAACGAGTTTTAATCTCCTTTAATATTTCTGTGGCAATTTTTCGTTGTCGATCGGATAAATATTGATCTACATTTGTTAACCACTCATAAAGTTCTGAAATATCCAATGCAGCAAGCTCACTGATATTCTTGTCGTGAATTCTGAAATGCAAAGCCTCTTTATTGAGCTTCTGTCCATTACACTCAGGGCAAACCACCGTCTTAGAAAATTGTTCTGCCCAACGTTGAGCGTGGGCAGAACTATCTTTCTCCTGCATCATTTTAATGTAATAAATCACCCCTTCAAACGTAGTGTAAAAGTCGGATGAAGTACCTATTTTAGATGCACGAATGCGAATGCGTTCTTCGCTTCCATAAAGAATTTCATCAATCACCTCTTCATCCAATTTACTCAAAGGTGTTTTTAAGTCAGCACTATGTTTTTCTAACAAAGCTTCAATTTGCCAAAAGATGGTGCTATTCTTGTATTTTCCAAGTGGAGCAATACCCCCATCGTATACCGACTTCTTTTGGTCTGGAATCACTTTATCAATATCAATATGACTAACAACCCCTAACCCTTTACATTTTTTACATGCCCCTTGTGGAGAGTTAAAAGAGAAGTTATGAGGTGCAGGTTCTTTATACGATAGCCCTGATATGGGCGACATTAACTGCTTACTGAAATGACGTACTTCTTGAGTTACACCATCAAGAATCATTAAAAGTCCATCTCCTTGCTTCATTGCAGTAGAGACACTATCACGTAGTCGCTTATCATCTTTGCCTGAAACCTCTAACTTATCTATAACGATTTCCACATCGTGATTTTTATACCGTTCCAGTTTCATCCCCCTACGAATCTCCTGAATCTCTCCGTCCACTCGTACTTGAAGATATCCTTTTCTTCTTATCTGATCAAAAAGTTCTTTGTAATGTCCCTTCCTATTTCGAACCACAGGAGCTAAAATATAGATGCGTTTACCTAAGTAAGCCTCCAGAATTAACTCCAAAATCTGTTCTTCGGTATATTTCACCATTTTCTCCCCTGAAATATAAGAATAGGCCTCTCCTGCTCTAGCATAGAGTAAACGCAAATAATCATAAATTTCAGTAGAAGTTCCTACTGTAGATCGTGGGTTTTTATTGGTCGTCTTTTGATCAATGGCAATAACCGGACTTAGCCCTGTTATTTTATCCACATCGGGACGTTCTAAATTTCCCAGAAAGTTTCGGGCATACGCTGAAAACGTTTCAATGTATCGTCGTTGTCCCTCTGCAAAAATGGTATCAAAAGCCAGTGATGATTTTCCACTGCCACTCAACCCTGTAATTACCGTTAAGCTATTACGAGGAATCTGACTATCAATATCTTTTAAGTTGTGTACACGTGCTCCGTATACATTTATATATTCTTTGGTTTGCATATCTATCATTAAACCTTTTAGGCTAAAATCAAACAGCAAAATTAACTCTTATGTTCGAAATACACTTTTATTTTAGTGATTATTATTTTCTTAACGAACATTCAGAGGTTATTCTATGACAATATTTGTATATTTGCTTTTCAATATAAAAAACAGATATATAATATATATGAAGTCGTTCACTAAGCTTATACTACTATTTTATCTTACTCTGGTTTCTTCCACTCTTTTTTCACAACAAAGAGAATCCTACTTTTCTCATACGGTTGAAAAAGGGCAAAACATCTACACCATCTCTAGTATGTACGGAGTAAGTCAAAATGACATCATCAGACTAAATCCCGGAAGTGAGAAAACCATTTATGTAGGACAATCTTTGAAAATTCCACAAGGATTAAATACCCGGATGGAAGAAACGTTTCATACTATAGCTGCCGGTGAAACATTATACAGATTAACACTGACTTACAATATACCTGCCAAAGCCATTACCGATGCCAATCCCGGGCTCAGTGCAGAAAACTTCAAAATTGGACAAGTTATACGAATACCAATTATTGATGAAACAAAAGAAGAAGAAGAGACAAAAGTTTCCTCCAAAACAGAACAAGAAAAAGACAAGCCCAAATGTAAAGAGTTACATAAAGTAAAACGGAAAGAAACCATATTTAGCATTAGTAGGAAATACAAAATTAGTGAAAGTAGCCTGATTGCTGCTAATCCGGAAATTGCCCAAGGATTAAAGAAAGGGACTTGGCTTTGCATTCCTCACGCTGAAGGAGGACAAGATGAAGAGACTCCTTTTGTGGTAGATGTACAACGTACTCCTCCTAGTAACAATGAACTTTTTAATCAAAACAAAGAATCTCCTCATCGCATAACAAATATAAAAGCAGCCATTATCCTTCCTTTTATGCTTGATGGAGGACGTAAGCAAGAATCTTTGCGTATGTTGGAGTATTACGAAGGTTTCCTTATGGCTGTTGATAGCTTAAAACGCAGAGGAGCTAGTATGGAGTTACACGTTTTCGACTCTAAAGCTGATGATGCAACCATACGTACAATACTAGCTAAAGAAGAATTAAAGGAGATGGATATCATCTTTGGTCCTCTTCACTTAAATAACGTAAAAACATTAGCCGATTTTGCTAAGAAACATAACATTCGGTTAGTGGTACCATTTACTTCAAAAGATGATGAAGTATTTAATAATCCTTCTGTATATCAAATAAACACTCCACAGTCCTATTTATACTCAGAGGTATATGACCACTTTACGCGTCAATTCCCCAATGCAAATATCATTTTATTAAACACAACAGATGGAAAAGATCAGTATAAAAAGGAATTTGTTGAGGGATTACACAGTATGGCAAGGAATAAAAATATTCCTATAAAAGAGATTAATATTGATAACATAGAAGCTTCTCTGAGTACAATTCAAGGCTTAATTCGTCTTGATAAAACGAATGTGTTTATCCCTACTTCCGGTAGTGATGCTGCTCTAAACAAAGTGGTTCCTATGCTACAGCTTGTAAAAAACAATGATGAAGCAAAAGCTCCTATGCTATTATTTGGATATCCTGAATGGCAGACTTATACAGCAGATCATTTACAAAACTTTTTTGAGTTAGATACTTATTTCTATTCATCATTCTACACCAACAATCTTTTGCCTTCAGCTAAAAACTTCATCAACAGCTACAAAAAATGGTATAAAAAAGAGATGATTAATACCTTTCCTAAATATGGGATGCTAGGTTTTGATACCGCATTTTACTTTTTACACGGTTTGGCTAGTTATGGCACAGGATTGGAAAACAATTTGGACAAGATTGACCTCACTCCTATTCAAACCGGGTTTAAATTTAATCGGGTAAGCAACTGGGGAGGATTTATCAATAAAAAGGTATTCTTTGTTCACTTTACTAACGATTTTGAGTTGATTAAATTAGATTTTGATTAATTATAACTTCAACCTAGCTTCAGATCAATGCATAATAAATACATTAAAACACTCTGTACAGTAGCTTTTCTTTTACTTATTACAGTAGTAAGTAACGCTCAAACCGGTGAGCCTCGAAACCTATTTTCTATCGGTGTGAATGGAGGAATGTCATTAAATTCAGCCACCTTTTCACCTAAAATAAAAACCACTCAGATGATGGGTTATACCGGAGGATTCACTGCCAGATATGTATCTGAGAAATATTTTGCTATGATTTGTGGTGCTCAAATAGAAGTGAACTACGCATTGAGGGGATGGGAAGAAGAAATTGAAGAGCAACCGATAGACAATTTTTTAGCCTATAGCCGTAGTATGAGCTATATTGAAATTCCTTTTCTGGCCCATTTGGCGTTTGGAAAAGAGCAAAAAGGGGCTCAGTTTTTTATTAACTTAGGACCACAAGTAGGCTTTTTATTGAGTGAAAGCGAAAAAATAGAAGGAGACTGGACTAATCCTCCGGTTGTGACTACAGAACAACACGGAAAGAAAGCCGATAAAAAATTTGACTATGGAATTACTGGCGGATTAGGTGTAGAATTAAAAACTAAAGCTGGTAATTTTCTCTTGGAAGGCAGATATTATTTTGGGTTAAGTGACTTCTATAATAGTACTAAAAAAGACCATTTCTCTCGCTCTGCACACAATATTATCAGCGTGAGATTCTCATATCTATGGGATTTATTAAAATAGAATACAGAAGATTCCAACCTATAAAATAAGATTTCTTCACACAAGATTTCCTTACTGACCGTCTACAGACTTTAGAATATAATATCCCGGTTCTGAAGGATGATCTTGCACCCAAGCATCCAAATCGTTCTCTTTTAGCAAGTAATGTGTTATCATAAAGTCTCCTGTTGCTCCTACCCAAAGGAGCAAACCAAAAATAAAAACAGGTAAATACCCTGTAATAAAAGCAAAAATTAAAGGTAAAACACCTAGAACAAAAGCAGGAGTTAATGCTCCTATCAAATAGTGTTTAATTCGTAATGGCTCATTACAATGACAATAGGGAGTCATTGTTTCTTTTAGAACCCCCAAACGAATGGATTTTAATCCTTTGGAGGCAAAAGGAATCCACGCTATGGCGTGAAGAATTTCGTGAAACAATAAACCTAAAATAAGTACAATTGGGAAAATCGATAGATTAAGAATCCAATGAAGCGTATTATCCATATATGGAGTAAAATCAAAAAAAGAATAAGTAATTTTCCCCCACCACATCCAAAGAAACGGAGGCACTAGAATCAAAACAGAGAATAGCAACAGATAGTTTGCAAAACGTGCTGCTTCGTGGATATCAATAGTTCTTTTAATTCTATTTTCTTCTTGTGTCTTGTCCTTTTCGTCTATTTCCATAATCTACAATAAAATATTTATTGATACTCCTGTTGCGTTTATACTCCAATATAAAACAGCCTTTACATAATTGTAAAGACTGTTCTTTTATCAATGTCCTGCAAAGAGAATTGCATCTCCTAATAATATTTATTTTACTAGCGTAATCTATCGGCTGCTTTTACCAATACTTCATCTTTACCAATACCACGAATGGCCATATAGTTTAATATTAAAGCAACTAACGGTAAGGATAAAGACCAGGAAAGTTGAAAGGTTGCGTCCATTTCACTTTTAAATGTAGCCATAAAGTACCAAAAGGCAATATAGTAACCAATGAGTAAAAGAGTATTAAAAATGGATAATCTAATTTGCAACATCCTGTTTCTAAATAAGAAAATAGTAACAAAAGCAATTAGAGTACTCAACAATAAAAGTACAAATAAGCCCCAGGTAGAATAAGAAACTCCTTCACCTGAAACACTTAATGCTGTGAACTTATAAGTAGCACCTGCTGCGTAATAACTACCAAAAGGCACACACATAGCTATAATTAATACAATGGTAACCAAAAGTAAATAAACAGATTGTATACGTTGAATCATTGGGTTATAATTTGAAATTAAATAGAATTATACATCATAATAAATAAAAATAGTCAAGAGCAAAGTACATTACTTTTCTACTTGACTACTTAATTTTAAACACAGAAAACCAAACTATAGAATTTGATCTTTCTCTTTCGCAGGATTTCTGTAATAAATCTTATCTTCTATAAATTCTTGTGTAGCTATCAAGCTTGACTTTGGTAATCTTTCATAATAGCGAGAAATTTCAATTTGCTCTCTATTTTCAAAAACCTCATCTAAACTATCAGTATGAGTTGCAAACTCTGCGAGTTTTTTTGTCAAATCATCTTTCATTTCCATGCTCAACTGATTAGATCTTTTAGATATAATAACTACAGATTCGTAGATGTTACCGGTGTCTTTTGACAAATCGATAATATTACGTGTTACTGTATCTGTAGGAGCATTTGTTTTTTTGTAATCCATACTTCTTTACCCTATTTTTTTATTCTATTTCAATATCTGTAACTTGTGCATTAGCCTTATCAAATATTTTCTTGGCTTGCTTTATATGTTTGCTTTCAGGAAATTCATTCACAAAAGCATAGTATTCATCAACTGTTTCTCTGTATCTTTCCTCTTGTTTCTCATCCACACTATATACAGCCATTTCGTATTTTGCTTGTAAAATTAAAATAGCGAGTTCTTCTCTGTATGTTGTATAAGGATAATCTTTCAACGCATTTTGTGCTGTAATAATACAAGATTGGTAATTATTCCCCATATAGATGCCTAAATCATAATACAACTTAGCAGAAAGAAGTTCTTTCTCTACCAATTTGTTTTGTAATTCATACAACATATTATGAGCTTCTTCTTTTTTATTACTTCTGGGAAAATATTCCATAAATAACTGCAGTTCCTGAATAGCTAAATAGGTGCTCGATTGATCCAATTTAGGTTCAGGTGTATCTAAGAACAGTGCTTTTCCTGCATGAAATCGGGACAACTCAGTGTAAGTTCCTCGTGGATATGTGTTATAATATGTAATAAAGGTTTGAGCAGCCGTGGAATAATCTTTTTGATTATAGTAGCTCATACCCAACATATACAAGGATTCTTCAGCCTTATCCGTTCCTTTCAGAATGGTTATCAACTCATTCAACAAAGTAGTGGACTTATTAAACTGTCCTCTCATAAAATATTCTTTTGCAGCCTCATACTTGTATTCATAATCGGTGCTTTTTAAGATTTTGTTATAATCTCCACACCCTATGAACATCAAGGATACCACAAGAATTACCAATAGTGTCTTTTTCTTCATGCTTTATCTCAAAATATTCTGCAAATCTACTGAATCACAACGAAAATAACAATAAATCAATGTTTTTTATACTTAAAGTATGTTTTTCGCTGACCCTATTTCACAAATATGCATTTTATAACTCAAAAAAACAGGAAACAGGGTATAACTCAGTGCTATTTTTAATTTGTTCTTTTACCGGAATAAATGTCTTATATTTCCACAGAATCCTCTATTACTATAGGACTCTCTATTTTGGGAGGAGCTACGTATTTACCACTTCTATACATAATAAGAGCAGATTGAGCAGGTACCCTAATCTCCGGACCATATAAAAAGCCTAAACCATTCTCATTGATCTCTCCATTGGTGCAAACCACACGGTATTGAGCTTGAGGTACAGTAACTTTAGCCACCTTTTCCTGTCCATTAAACAACACTATAATATCTTCCCAGCTATCTCCATTGGCAAAACCATTCAATTGATACCCAATAACATTTGGCTCATCAACAGGTAGGAATGATAAATGTTTTCTTACCAGCTCAGCATCTCCCATGCGGAAGGCCGGATGATTCTTTCTTAGTTGAATCAATCCTTTATAATAGTTATAAACATCTAAATGTTTAGTTTTATATGCCCAATCAATCTGATTAATGGCATCCGGGCTCTTATAGCTGTTGGGCACTCCTTGTTTATCTCTAAAAACCTCTTCGCCTGCATAGATAAAAGGAACACCTTGTGAAGTGAACACAACTGTTTGAGCTAATTTATTTAATTTCACCAAGGTCTGTTCATTTGCTTTGGGAAGAGCCGACTTTAATCGGTCAACCAAACACAAATCATCGTGACAAGAAACATAACTAATCATTTGGGTGGGTTGTAATGCCCAAGGCGTAGTACTATAATTCACCTTGGAGTAATCTATTTCCGGATGTTCTATGGCACCAACAATACCAAACTTGATGCTTTCTTCATTTTCAGGTAGTCCGGCAAGGAAAGCACCTTTTGTGTCGTCGTTAAAAGGTCCTCTTAACCCATCTCTCATTTCATCAGAAAAGGCAGCAATGTGAGGCATTTTATAGATGTTTGCCTTCATAGCCAAAGAGTCGGCACCCAACTGTGGAGCTGATGCAGCCCAGCCTTCACCATAGATATATATTGTGGGATCAATGGCGTGAGCAGCCTCTTGTATTAAGTTCATAGTTTCAATGTCGTGAATTCCCATTAAGTCAAAACGAAAACCATCTATGTGATATTCTTTAATCCAATACTGAATAGATTCAATCATATATTTACGCATCATGGGGCGATCACTTGCTGTTTCATTTCCGCAAGCCGATCCGTCAGCATAAGCTCCGTCGGGAGTATGTCTATAAAAATAGCCGGGTGCTGTACGCTCAAAGTTACTCTCGGTTAAACTATGCGTGTGATTGTAAACCACATCCATTACTACCCGAATACCCGCTTTGTGTAATGCCATAACCATCTCTTTAAACTCTTTTATACGAGTTGTGGGGTTATACGGGTCAGTAGCATATGAACCTTCGGGAACATTATAGTTTTTAGGGTCATAACCCCAATTATAAACATTATCGTCAAGTCGCTCCTCATCAATAGTAGCAAAATCATAAGAGGGCAACAGATGAACGTGAGTTATACCCAAATCAATCAGGTGATCAATACCGGTTGACAACCCATCGGCATTGGTGGTTTCTTTTTCAGTGAAAGCCAAATACTTTCCTTTATTTTGTACTCCAGAGGAAGAATGAATGGAGAAATCTCGATGATGTACTTCATACAGTACAATATCTGCAGGTGAATGCAAAGCCGGACTTACATCGCTCTCCCATCCTTCCGGATGAGTGGCTTGCCAATCAATGATAGCAGCACGATTTCCATTAACACCAACTGCTTTAGCATTGATTCCGGGAGTTTCACCTTGCCAAATATCGTCTATCCTCACATTAAAGGTGTAGAACTTATCCATCAAGTCTTCAGTTACCACAGTATGCCATGTACCTTCATCGTCTTTTTCCATAGGAACAGATTTATATGCATGCCCCTCATTGCCCGATTCAAATAACATTAAACGAACTTCATTGGCTGTAGGAGACCAAACACTAAACGTTGTCTGTTCAGGACTATATACCATCTCTTCTAAACTTCCGGAGCGCACCGGATAATCGTCATAAGATAAAACTTTATCTTTCTTACACCCTATTAGTAGTATAGTCACTAAGCTCAAGGTTAAAAGGTTTTTAAAACTTTTCATAAAAGTATGTTTTTATTGTATCTAAGGTTAATCTTTATTTGTTTATCCGATTGGGATTTTTTGAAATAAAATCTTTCCAGTTATGGTATTTTTTCTCCTTCACCGGACAGTCCATTTGTAAGAAATGACAATAGGCAGCAGCTAATCCGTCAGTAGCATCTAAAGAAACAGGAATATCCGCTTCATTGAAATGAAAGATACGTTGTAACATACCCGACACTTGTTCTTTTGAGGCTTTTCCATTACCGGTTATTGCCATCTTTATTTTCAGAGGAGCATACTCTGTTATCGGAATATCTCTACCTAGAGCCACAGCCATAGCTACACCTTGTGCTCGTCCTAGTTTAAGCATTGACTGAACGTTTTTACCATAGAAAGGGGCTTCAATAGCTACTTCATCAGGCAAAAAACTCTCAATAATACCTAGTACACGATCTTGAATATGCCGCAATTTAAGGTAATGATTTCGGATTTTTCGCATATCAACTACCCCCATAGCTATCATATGAGGCGTTCGATTAACAATCTTAATCACCCCATATCCCATAATGGTAGTTCCGGGATCAATCCCTAATATTATTTTTTCTTTTTGGACTATACTCATTCAACAATTTCCAGTATTGTAGAGAAACCAACCAAACGATCTTTGAAAACTGAGGTGAGCTCTACAGACATTTGGTTTCCTTGCTCTCTATACCAGCGATGTAGAATCTCTGATGATTCTACTTCCCATTGTAACGAAAACGAAACACCATCATCTTTATGACTCAACACTTTGCAAAAACGAGGATTCATAAGCATTTTAAGCTCCAAAACTTTAGGTATATAACTCTCTTTTACCCAAATTACAAAGTTGTTTTCATCCTTCTCTTCCAAATGATAGGTTGTATTATATATCAGCATTTTATTTTTTAATACAAAAATAACCATAATTCCATAAAGAGTTATTATATTTGCCAAGTATTTAATTCAGGGGGGTTAGCTCATCTGGCTAGAGCGCAACACTGGCAGTGTTGAGGTGATCGGTTCGAGTCCGATACTCTCCACAATAAACCTTGATAATCAATAGATTATAAATTAAGTACACAACAATGTACACGAAAGAGTTCTATTTTAACAATTTCATGTACATTTTTTTATTATGTACGCTTGAAGAAATCCTTAATTCTTTTGATAATTGTTGTTCTGTTCAGATACAATAATATACCTACAATTAAGACTTTTCAGTTTCTTCATCCATCAACTTATCAATAAACCTACTTGCTGATTCTATATTCCCCCTAAAGATTAGTTTGCTATCATTATCAAAGATAAGAATGGTAGGATAAAAATTCACTCCTAATTCTTTCAAATTAAGATCTTTGATACTTATGGATAAGGATGGTAAGGTATATCCACTCTTTTTCAAAATTTCAGCTCCTGTGGAGTAAATTTCATTCTTATTTTCCATTCTGGCATGGAGTGTATAAACCTGCACCATGGCACAATCCTTATATTTGTCATATAATCTTTGAACTTTTGGCATTTCTTCATAGCATATACCACAGCCACTGTTCCAACAATCAAGCAGAAGATATCTACCTTTGAAATGAGAAAGGGTTAATGAATCTCCTTTGACATTCTGCATTAGTAGATTTGCACCATCAATTCCACTCTCAACCTTCCATGGAAAAGTTCCAAAACTTAATTTATATAACCACAAATCATAGCCGATAGTAGATATCCAAAAAGAAAAGATAACACTAAGTATAAAAGTGAAGATCTTGAGATATTTGTTCGTAATAATATAAAATAAATAGCTTAAAGCTATAGAAGATAAATGAATCAACAACTCTAATAAAGAAACTTTTGTTTCAGGGAAATTTAGTATGTGTATTACTAAACTTATTATCGAAACTCCTAATGCAAATGACATGAGTATGCAAGTGTCGGATAGTGCCTTCCCATATCTTCTCAAGAAAAATACTACACTCAAGAAATATATAAAAAACCCCACTATAGAAGATAGCTGAAATCCTGATATTCCCCATGGACTAACAACTCCACTTCTCAACGGACTAATTAATATTGATAGAATTAGTCCAATAATAAATATTATAAGTATTGTTTTTATTTTATTCTTCATATCAAGACTAATTAACTACGGCCCAACGTAAGAGGCGTTTTACAAATTTGATTTATTCTTAGATTGTACTATTTCTCTTCTCTTTTGATACTTTTAGGAAATTCACATAAGCGGTCAATATCGTTTTGAAATTGGCTCAAAGCGAATTCGTAAACGTAATTTTCAATTAGGTTTACACCTTTCTCTAAGCTTCTTTCTTTATCTATAAAAAAGAGAATAGTCCTTTAATATAATCATTTTATTTTGGTCCTTACTAGTCAAAAGTAGGGATTAAAAACTAGATATGCAATGATGGTTTGTGAATATCTGATTTAAGGATTTAAACAACAACTATCTGTTATATAGCTAACAGGGAATCTGTGATTATTCATGAAGGTTAAGAAGTCAGTACTCTCCACCATATCGGACAGTCCTAAATAAAAAAAAGGGTGTCCGTTTGTTTTTTCATACTATAAGTCTCTGATAGATTGATAAATACTTCAAAACCTTATTCTCTCCATCGGTTCGATACTCTCTATAAAAGTCTCCCCCACTCCTCTAACAGCAACATCTAGAGATTTCACCACTAAACAGTTTCAATAATATTCAATAATAAGAATGAATTATATGGAGAAAAGGTACAACACCAAACACTATCAACTCCTCTTATTGGCGATGGCTGTTCCCATATAACTTCTGTTTGTATCTTTTTTATAATTCGTTGAGAATATATTGTCACATCAAGAGAATTGGCCCAGGTTCTAAGTGCAGTATGTATATCTTGCTCTATATATTGTGAAATATAAGTACCTCTACGAAAATCCACAATAAACGTAAATTTTTTCATTGATTCATGTCCCTATTTAATTAAACAAGTAATTTTACCCAATCCTTACAAAAGAAGTCTGATATTTTGGTTCTTTGTACCACAAAACCAACTCTGAGATTAATAATAGAACACAGAAACGCACACAATAGTTGGCAAGATTGGTACTTTGTATGTGTTTTTTGTTTATATTACACTCTAATCCACAATTCAATACTTTCATTCAAACAGGAGGAATAGACCTGTTATAATTAAAGTATTATAAAACAAAAAACATGTTAGGAGCAATCGTAGGAGACATTATAGGCTCAAGGTTTGAGTTCAACAATTACAGAGATACAGACTTTGAATTATTCACAGACCAATGTGAATTTACAGATGATACCATCTGCACTGCTGCAGTTGCGGATGCATTAATAAATAATAAACCCTTTGATGAATCATTACAGTACTGGTGTCGCAAGTATCCTAACCCTAAGGGTGGATATGGTGGTCGCTTTACCCGGTGGATACAATCGGATAATCCTCAACCCTATTTTAGTTATGGCAATGGTAGTGCAATGAGAGTGTCACCTTGTGCCTGGTTCTCAGAGGAATTGTATCTCGTATTGGAGGATGCAGAAAGGTCAGCAGTGTGTACACACAATCATCCTTTTGGAATTACCGGAGCAAAAGCCGTTGCAGAGTGCATTTTTCAAGCTAAAAAAGGAGCATTTCAGGAAAAGATAAAGAAAATCATTGAAGACAAATATGGCTATGATCTAAGTCAAGACATTGATACCATAAGAAAAAACAACACTTTTGACGAAACTTGTCAAGTAACAGTTCCACAGGCTATTATTGCCTTTCTTGAGAGCAATGATTTTGAACACGCCATTCGCTTAGCTGTTTCTATTGGTGGCGATAGTGATACAATCGCAGCAATTACAGGAAGCATTGCAGAAGCTTACTATCTGGTACCAAGTCATATCAAAGATAAAGCGATGGAATATTTACCCGATGAGATACAAGAGCTAATTAAAACATTTTATCATAAAATAGACAGAGCAATATACTTGGAATAGAATGGAAGTAAATCAATTTATTAACAATTTCAAAGAAGCCTTTAGTGAACGTGCAGAACTCCCTTTGGTTTTCTGGTATTCAGAGGAAGAGGTTGCTCCAACAGAGAAGATTAACGGATGCTTTTTCAAAGGTTTAAAT
>CAZOVL010000074.1:0-14311 GCA_964583185.1 uncultured Bacteroides sp.
TAAATATAGAATTTATCATCTCAAATGGAAGCAGACCTATTATTCAAAGCTCTCAATCTGTAACTTCTCTATTCTTTGGAAAATCCTGTTGTTTATTCCTTTTATCAGATTTTACTATTTCTATAAATTGAATCTGGTTTTGTGTAAACGGCAGAGTTTGGATAAACGTTATGCCATAGGTATGACCTTCTTTCCTGTGGTATTTTATGGAAAGCTAATCTATAGGTAGGGTAGAGCTATATCCGGTTTGTTTTTTTTGCCTAAGATATGAGCCGATGATCAACCGGTTTGTTTACCAGAATAATTTAGCTGTAGAATGGATGCTTGTCTTAAGGTTGGCAGCTTTGGAAAAGACTCTTTTTATTTTTTTTTGGATACGTATGAATATAGAAAGTCTTCTATTTCCTCTTCTGTCATATTATTAATTTCTTTTCTCAGAATCCAGTGTTCCTGACTGTCTGTTTTATTATTTCTACCATCAACTGTTACGTACGCTTGAACAAACTCCCATCCATCTTTTGATAGATAGTTCATAGCTCCCGCCATTGAGTAGATATCAGTCAGTTTGCCCCTATGGTCTTGTAAGCTTTTCTTGTAGTCTGTTCTTTTTTGCCCAAAGTCTATCTCTACACTCATATATTCCTTGAACACACTGTAATAACCTGTTATTGTGCAATAAATAAACTTAGGTGTTTGAGTAGATGTCTTGTTTTGCTCACTAATAGCAGACTCTTGTGCTACAGCTTTAGGCATTGAAAACAAAGTTACTGAGCATAGAATAACCGAATATAAGATGATTCTCTTCATTTTATTAAAGGGATTAGGTAAAGTCTAAAATCTAAAATTAAGCATTCAAAAGGTAAAGTAGCCAAATTAAAGCCTAAAAGAGTACTATTTAGTTGATTTATTTTGTTAAAAATAAAAGAGAGAAAGAGAATTTTGAATTATAGGGAATAAAAAAAGCTTAACCCAGTTAGGTTAAGCTTTTATATATTTTTACGTGTAAAGCGTATGCTACTTTTATGCTTCAAGATTGTTTACATATTTAGCAATTTGAGCTTTTAGGTTGCTTGCTTTACTATTATGTATTACATTTTTTTGAGCTAACTTATCAATTAGTTTCGCTACCTGAGGTAACATTGCTGTCGCTTCTGCTTTATCAGTAGTTTCTTTTAGCTTCTTAACAGCGTTTCTCATGGTTTTGGCATAGTATCTGTTGTGAAGTCTTCTTTTCTGCTCTTGTCTTATTCTTTTTATAGAAGATTTATGATTTGCCATAATTGCGACTTATATTCTTTGTTTTGTTTTAATTTTTTATTCTAACTCGTAGCCCGTAGGGGAATCGAACCCCTCTTTCCAGAA
Organism: uncultured Bacteroides sp.; assembly: GCA_964583185.1. GTDB lineage: Bacteria > Bacteroidota > Bacteroidia > Bacteroidales > Bacteroidaceae > Bacteroides_E. Next base: position 1,363 of record CAZOVL010000074.1, read on the forward strand.
TGAAAATCTGGCGTCCTAACCGATAGACGAACGGGCCTTGCTTTGAGCCTTTTTAAGAACTCTATGCTAGTCCATTGTTTCCGTAAACTTGAACAGCGATGCAAATGTATGGACTATTTTTTTAATTCCAAAACATTTTAAAGAAAAAGTTTTCTTTTTTCTTTAAGGGTACTATTTGAAGAGGTTTTGGTAAATTGAAAATAGAAGTTCAACGGGTTGCACTTTAGTTGGATTATGAATGGAGTATCTGTTTATTGGTTGATGAGAATTCTTTTTTTTTGCCCATTCTTGTTGTGCTTGATGTGCTTTTTTTTGAATATAGTTGAATTTCTTTGCTTGGTTATGTCAAACGGGTGAAGCAATTAAATTGTGTGTGAAGCTAGTATATATAGCTCCAAATTGGAAGATATTTTACTGAAAAACGAAAAGACTTCTAAAGTTGAAAAAGTCGGTCTAGGACCTAACCCTTGTCGGTCCTAGACCGAGCACCCTTCAGTCCTAGACCGACAGGCCTTCGGTCCTAGACCGATAAAAGATGGGGCTACAGGCCATAAAATAAGGGTACTCATATATGTCCGATAAGATTAAATGTGTAGCTTTGTTTTGAACTAGTTAGTCATACGGAAAATGGTAAGTAAAACCGATGGAATTGTGTTGCGGGTGTTAAAGTATTCCGATACCACCAGTATTGTAGATTTGTATACCAAAGAGTTTGGTAGGCGTTCTTTTGCGGTCTCAATTCCTAAAACAAGAAAGTCCAAGATGCGATATCATTTGTTACAGCCATTATCCATTTTGCGAGTGGACTTTAGTTCTCGTTCCAAATCGGCTTTACCTCGCATCAATGAGATTAGTGTGTTGTATCCTTATTCCACACTTGCTTATCATCCCATAAAATCATCGATTGCTTTTTTTGTTTCCGAGTTTTTGTATCGGGTGTTAAAAGAAGAAGTAAGTAGTCCTTCTCTTTTTAGCTACCTGCTGAACTCTTTTCAGTGGCTGGATCAGGCTGAAGGAAACATAGCCAATTATCACATTGTTTTTTTGATTCGTTTTACCCGTTTTATTGGACTTTATCCCAATGTGGAAGAGTATGGCACCAATAAGTATTTCGATATGCAACGAGCCAGCTTTGTTTCAGAGAAGCCTTCAGTCGAGGGGTATTATTTGGAAGGGGAGGAGTCTCGCTTGTTATTGAAGCTCCTTCGGTTGAATTATGAATCTATGCATCGGTTATCGTTGAATAGAGTTCAACGCAATCGGTGCATAGAAATAATAGAAAAATATTATAGGTTACATTTGCCTACTTTTCCTCCTTTTAAGACGCTTGATGTCTTAAAGGAGTTATTCAATTAGGAAAGAAGTTCTTTAACAATCTGGGAAATTAATCTGCCTTCTACTTTTCCTGCGAACTGTTGTGTGGCTTGTCCCATTACTTTACCCATATCTTTCATAGAGGTTGCCCCCACGCTGTCAATTAGTTTTTTAAGCTCTGCTTTTAGCTCTTCAGCACTCATTTGTTGAGGTAGATACTTCTCTAAAACTTTTATTTGGTCTAGTTCTTCTGTTGCTAAGTCTTCCCTGTTTTGCTCTTTGTATATGGTGGCTGAATCTTTGCCTTGCTTTACTAATTTTTGAATAATGCGTAAAGCCTCTTCGTCAGAAAGTACTTCTTCTGCTCCCGGTTTGGTATTTGCCTCGATAAAGGCCTTCTTTACGTTTCGTAAGGTTTGAAGAGCGACTTTGTCTTTCGCTTTCATGGCTGTTTTTATGTCCTCACTAATGGCGTCAAATAAATTCATATATACTTGTTTGTTTAAAATGTAATAATCTCGTTGTCTTGAGTAATCTCTCCTTGTATGCGTATCTCTTCTTCTGAAGAAGCTTTTTTAATTTTGTTTAATGCAGAAGAAGAACGCATATAAGTAGGAGTGGCTTCAACCATTGCTATGATGTTATCATTGTCTAAATCTTCCGAATTGAACAGGTAGATGTTGCGACTTCTGTTGCGGTTTTTGGAGTTGTATTGAAGGGCAGAAGCTCCATAAGCTTCAATAATACGTTTTCTGTTTTTCTCTTTTTCTTCTTCCAATTTCAGTAAACGATCTTCCTCTTCTTCCGTACGTTTTTGTTGAACTTTGTCTATTCCGGGAATGCTTTCCACGCCAAAACCTGTTGCCAATAAAGTAACTTTTACTTTTTCTCCCAAGTTTTCTTCACTAGCCACACCCCAAATCACCTCAACTTCTTCACCAAATTTACTCATAAAGTCGTGTACTTCATCCATCTCTGCCATTTGTAACTCAGAGTCTTTATCAAACGATACGTGAAGCATTACCTTGCGAGCATTAAACACATTGTTATTGTTAAGTAGTGGAGAATGTAAAGCACTCTCCAATGCTTGAGATAAGCGACTCTCTTTTTCCCCAAATCCAGTACTCATAATAGCAACACCACCATCTTTTAGAATGGTTTGTACATCAGCAAAGTCTAAGTTTACATAGCCACGAAGCGTAATGATTTCTGCAATACTTTTGGCTGCAATGGATAAAGTATCATCTGCCTTGGCAAATGCATTCATTACCGTCAAATCAGCATAAATCTCGCGTAAACGTTCATTGTTAACTACTAATAAGGCATCTACATTTCTGGCTATTTGCTCCACGCCATCAAGGGCTTGGATAATTTTCTTTTCTCCCTCAAACAGAAAAGGTATGGTAACAATACCCACCGTTAAGATACCCATGTCTTTTGCTACTTTGGCTACAATAGGAGCAGCTCCGGTTCCTGTTCCACCTCCCATACCTGCTGTTATGAATACCATTTTGGTTCCATCGTTCAGTAGGCTTTTTATATCGTCAAGACTCTCTTCTGCTGCCTCTTTGGCACATTGGGGCACATTCCCTGCCCCTAGTCCTGTACTTCCCAATCTGAGTTTGATGGGTACAGGCGACTCTCCCAGAGCTTGGTTATCTGTATTACATAAAGCAAAGGTTACATCGTGTATTCCCTCTTTATACATATGGTTCACTGCATTGCCACCACCTCCACCAACACCAATTACTTTAATGATTTTAGGTGAATCTTTGGGCATATCAAAATCAACAACTTTATTCGTATCCATATATCCTTCCTTTTGTTATTTTATTGTAAATCATCATCAGAAAAAAAGATATCTGAAATTTTATCAAATAGTCCTTTTTTATTAGTGTGGTTTTTATCTGTATCTTTCTTTTTCTCTGTATCTCTTTTGGCTTTTGCCTCTTCTTCTTTTTTTACTCTCTCTCTCTCTTGTAAAGCCTTTTTTGCTGCTTCTTCCTGTTTCTTTAGCTCCTCATCATCCACAAATAAATCGCTAGGTTGATTGGTTACAGGAATTTTGCGGCAGTTTTCTCGTCCTGCTTCAAGAAGTCCCAGAATTGTGTTCACTGATGAGCTACTCTTGAATTGCTTGTCCGATGCTTGAACGTTGACTTGTATTTTATCTGCAATGCGAACTTGAGAAACCGAAGATTTGTCTTGCACCAACTGACGAAGGTTTTTTATTTGACTGGCACCTCCTGTTATAATGATTCCGGCCAATAGCTTGTCTTCATACCCTGCGTGTTCAATTTGATTCCAGGCATTGAGAACAATCTCTTCCATACGGGCTTCAATGGCAATAAGTATATCTTCCAGATCTATCTTTCTACCATCATCTAAAGTATATGTGGCTCTTTCAGCTTCTTCGTTTTCTTGTCCGTTTCTCTCTAATTTGGCATTGCCTAAAGCTAATTTGATGGCTTCGGCTTCACCCTCTTCAATTTGAAGAGTCATTAAATCTTTCGTTATGTTTTGTCCGCCTAAAGGAATTACCGTAAGAAAGCGCAATAAGTTATCCCTATATATAGATACCGTTGTAGTATTGGCTCCAAAATCAATTAAAGCACAACCGGCACGTTTTTCTTTCTCAGAAAGAAGGGCATTGGCTGTAGTCAAAGGGGAGACGAATAAATCGGCAATGGTAATTTTAGATTCCTCGAAACAATACTCTATTCGTTTCTTTAACTCCTGATTAGCTACTATATTTAAAAAGCGGCCTTCAATGTAATCGGCAGCTACTCCTTTGGGATCAGCTTGTAGGTTGTTTCCTACTTTATACTCTTGAGGAGCAACGTCTAAAATATCTAATCCTATTAAAGGGATACTTGTGTTTTCGTCACTTAACGAATCCAAAAGACTTTGATCTACAATCTTGTCGTCTTCTAAAATGTTACGTGAAATGCTGTTGTGTACCGATCGTAACGATTGTCCTGAAACACCTACATAAACTTTAGCGATTGACTCTTTAAGTTTTCCTTCTAAAATGTTTATAATGTTGTTCAGTGCCTGACTGGTTTTGTCCAGGTTGTACACAACTCCTTTACGGATGAAATCTGACGACTCTTCATCAGCATAGGCTAATACATTGATACTCCCGTCACTGTTTTTAGTACCGGCTATACCTCTTATCTTGGATGATCCAAGCTCTATAGCGGCAATGAAGTTTGTTGTTGTCATATTTTATATTGTTTTATCTTTTTGTACAGATGATTTGATTGTTAAATTCTACGTTAATTCGCTTGTATTTGTTCCACCCCACAGAGTTGAGCCCTTTTGTATAGAACTTTTTCAGTCGTTCCAGTTTGGCTTCATAATCGTCTAGTTTACCTAGATGAATGATGTGGTTACCCACTCGTGGAACCAGTTCCACATCTAAGTTGGGAAGTACATTGATCTGTTCAATTTGAGCATCCCAAAAGGTGTTGTTATATAAAAAAGCTCCAAACTGATAGAGTTCATTTTTTGCAAATTCTTTATTTACTTTACCCGTTACAATTACTAAATGTGAAATACAATGTGTGTTGTGGGGCATAATACCTCCTTGATTGTCTATAAAGAAATCCTCATTCTGGGTCATTACTCTTAAAATAGGAATTCGTTGATGTATTTCAATGCTAATCTTGTCACTTGGTGTTCTGTAACATTCAATGCGATCTACTAAAGGATTCTTTTCAAGCTCTTGCTCAATGGAATAAGTACTAATATCGCTTAGTTTTTTTCCTACCGGGTAGAGGTCGCTCTTTTTTAATAAACGGGCGATATCTTCATTGGTAATAAAGTTTACTTTCAATGTGTCTTTAACGATGAGCTCAACTCCTGCACATACTGCATCCGCCGGCCTTTTATTAAAAGCCACCATGGCAGTAATTAAGTATGCCAGTGCAACAATAAGTGCTATGAATATGAAGACTCTGCGAATCATACCGTATTAAGTTACAAATTATTCTTTAATGTATTTTTTATTTGAGGAACAAAAGTATCAATGTCGCCCGCACCTAAGGTCATTAAGACTTCTATGGGCTCTTTAGCTATGTATTGAAGTAGCTCCTCTTTCTTTATTAATTTTTTTTCAACAGTTGAATCCAACTCATTAAATATTAACTCGCTGGTAACTCCTTCAATGGGTTTTTCTCTGGCAGGATAAATATCCATCAGTATCACCTTATCCAATAAGGAGAGGCTTTGGGCAAACTCCTTATAAAAACTTTCTGTTCTACTGAATAAGTGAGGTTGAAAAATCCCTGTTATCTTTTTATTCGGATAGAGTTCTTTAATGGAAGATATGCTTTGCTTAACTTCCGCAGGATGATGTGCATAATCGTTTAAAAAGACAAGTTTCGGTGTTTTAATTTGAAAATCAAATCGTCTGTCTACTCCCTGATAGCTTTTGATTCCTTCTTTAACTTCTTCTTCAGTAACTCCTATCAAAAGCGATATGGCCATTGCAGCAATACTATTTTCAATGTTTATGGCAATGGGAACTCCCAATTGTATGTTTTTTATTGTACCGGTAGGAGTAATTAAATCAAAGTATATTTCTCCATTCTCTATGGTAACATTTTGAGCAAAGAAATCTCCTTTGGTGCGTGAGTACGTGTACACTTTTACCTCCTTATGAAGCTGAGGAACAAGAGGTAGCCCTTCTTTTACCAATAGTACCCCACCGGGTTGAATAAGTGAAGTGAATTTTTCAAAGCTGGCTCTGTAATTCTCTTCCGACCCATAAATGTCTAAATGATCGGGTTCCATTGATGTTATGGCCGCAATATGGGGTGATAACCAGTGGAACGATCGATCGTACTCATCTGCTTCTATAACTGTGTAGGGGCTTGTTTCAGATAACAATAAATTGGTTTTGTAGTTCTTGGAGATGCCTCCTAAAAACGCATTACAACCTATAGGTGATTGATGTAGTAAGTGGGCTAAAATGGTACTGGTTGTTGTTTTACCGTGGGTACCTGCAATGCACAGCCCTTTACTGGAATGAGTGATTAACCCCAACACCTCGGCTCTTTTCTTTAAACTGAACCCTTTCTCCTGAAAATAGAGCAGTTCTTTATGGTCTGCTGGAATGGCGGGAGTATAGATAATGAGCGTCTCTTTGTTATTCTTAAATGCATCAGGTATATTATTTACCGACTCTTCGTAGTGAATAAGAGCTCCTTCTTTTGCTAGTTTCCGGGTTAATTCGCTAGGTACCCGGTCATATCCGGCCACTTCCTTTTTGTGGAAAAGAAAATAACGAGCCAAGGCACTCATTCCGATGCCTCCAATCCCTATGAAATATATGTTTTTAATGGTTTCTAAATTCATAATGTTATTTCTGCTTGTTTGCTAATTTCAAGACTTCTTTTGCAATTATAGTGGCAGAGTTTGGTAGTGCTAATTTAGCAATGTTTTCTCTTAACTCATTCAATAACTGATGGTTTTCTATACTTTGAATAGCAAAAGGAACCAGTTCTTTCTTTGCTTCACTATCTTTTATGTACAACGCTGCCTTTTGATTAACCAGCGATAAGGCATTCTGTGTTTGATGATCTTCTGCCACATTAGGTGAAGGAACTAAAATAACTGCTTTCTTCAATAAACAGAACTCAGAAATTGAGCCTGCTCCTGCACGGGAAATAATTAAATCGGTTGCAGCATATGCAACGTCCATCTCTTGAATAAAAGCCCTGATTTGTAAGTTTTGTATTGCTGGTTTGGTTTGTAAAAGTGCCTCTATTCTTTCAAAATAGAGTTTGCCTGTTTGCCAAAGAAACTGAATGTCTTTATGTTCCCTGATTAGGTCTAACTGCTCAATGATGCTTTCATTGATGGATTGTGCCCCTAAACTACCACCAATAATTAAAATGGTTTTTTTATTGGGAGATAAATTGAGTTGCTGTAAAGCCTCTTGTTTGGTTACTTGGTTGTTCAATAGGTTTTGACGTACGGGGTTTCCGGTTAGTATTATTTTCTCCTGAGGAAAAAAACGTTCCATATTAGGATATGCTACACAAATAAGCTTGGCTTTCTTTCCAAGCAGTTTATTAGTAACCCCTGCATAAGAGTTTTGTTCTTGAATCAATGTGGGAATTTTCATTTTCGATGCCACATTAAGAGTTGGGCCACTGGCATATCCTCCAACCCCAACAGCTACATCGGGTTGAAAATCTTTTATGATTTTACGTGCCAACCGTTGACTTTTTAGAAGCTGATAGATAACCTTAAAGTTCTTCCAGAGTTGTGAACGGTTAAATCCCATAACCGGAAGTCCTTTTATTGGATATCCAGCATCGGGCACACGCTGCATCTCCATCTTTCCTTCTGCACCTACAAAAAGTATATCTGCAGTTGGCTCCAGCTCTTTAATGGCATTAGCAATGGCTAATGCAGGGAATATATGTCCTCCTGTACCTCCACCACTAATTATTATTTTATTTTGTTGCACTTTCATCTCAATTACATTTCAATGGATTCCCCATCCAGTGGAGTAGGAATATCTATCAGTTCCATATCCTCCATATTATGCCCTTCTTGGCTCTTTAGTAACTCTTTCTGTTCTCTTAATTGGGCATATCTGCTTACGCTTAAAATGATACCTATATAAATACTATTGATGACGGTACTAGTGCCCCCTTTGCTTATCAGGGGGAGTGGCTGCCCTGTAACAGGAATTAAATCTACAGCCACCATCATATTTATTAGTGCCTGCGTGACCAGCATAATGGCAATACCTATAATCATCAGTGCGGGGAATGGGCCGCATTTATTCGCAATTTTCCCGACTCGCATCAGGAGCCACAGGTAGAGAAGAACTACTAATCCTGCACCAAAGATAAGTCCAAATTCCTCAATGATAATGGCATAGATAAAGTCGGAGAAGGCTTGACTTAAAAAGTCTCTTTGGGTAGAGTTTCCAGGTCCTTTTCCCACAATGTGACTAGATGCAATGGCTATGTTTGCGTGTGCAATTTGTGCATCTTTATCCAAGTCGTATTTATCAGGGGAAATAACTTCGGAGTCTGTAAAGTTCTCTATTCTGCTTTTCCAAGTTGCTAATCTGTGCAGCAGAGGTAAATCGGTATCCGACGGAACAGCCAATATAGCTCCCAAGAAGAGGACACAGGCCAGTATGCCAACTCCTGTTGTTTTGAGTAGTATTTTGCTTGACAATCTGCCTACAAAAAGCAGTAAGTAGGTTACGAAAACAATTAATGCGGCAGTAGATAAGTTTTCCGGAGCAATGATTATAACAAGGGGGAAAACAACCCAAAGTATTCTTTTGAAGGCTTTTTTACCGGGAATGTCGTTTTCATCTTTATAGGCCGCTAAACAGAAAGCGGTTAATATAATGATAGACATTTTAGCTAATTCAGAAGGTTGAAACTGAAATCCCATAATGGACATCCATCGTGAGGCTCCGTTTATGCGTTCGCCTGTAATTAAACCAATGAGAATAACGGTCAACAGAAGTCCAAAAGATGTGGGCCATAGAATAACACCCAACGCTTTGAATCCTCTGAGAGAGATGTGTTGAGTTAAAATGATAAAACCAAAACCGAGCGCTAACATAGTAACATGTTGGCGTATGGGAAGCCAGTAGTTACCCGACTCGTAGGTTAAAGTACTAGCTGCACTAAACACTTCAATGATTGAGATGACGCAGAGCATACAGTATATCATCCATATCACCCGATCGCCTTTAAATATCTTCTTAATTAAATCCATAGTTTTGTTTATTACAAGCTCAATACCTCTTTTTTAAATTGATTCCCCCGATCCTCGTAGCTCGTAAATAAGTCGAATGATGCACAAGCAGGACTGAGTAATACTGTTTCTCCTTTTTTTGCCATTTGATAAGCTGTGCTTACTGCTTCTTGCATACTTCTTGCATCAATCTGTGGTAGGTCTAAGTGCTTAAATGAGGCATGTAACTTATCATTATCTACCCCTAAAAAAATCAAACCACTACACTTGCTTTCAACCAAAGGCATAATCTCTTCGTAATCATTGCCTTTATCTATACCTCCCAATATTAAAACTACATTGGTTTTCATACTATTTAAAGCATACCAACACGAATTCACATTGGTTGCTTTGGAATCGTTTATATAATCTACTCCTTTTACACTAGCCACAAATTCCAAACGATGTTCCACTCCTTTGAAATCGGATAAGGCTTTTCTTATTTTTTCATTGGTTATACCCGAAATGTTTGCAGAAATACCTGCCGCCAACGAATTGTACAGGTTGTGAGTTCCTGTTAAAGCTAGCTTTTCCTGTTCCATATTAAAATCGATGGGCGCTGTAATAATAATCTGATTATTCTCTGTGTAGCCAATGGAATCGGGAAGCTTGTTTTTTGAAAAAGGATACCGATGAGCTTGAATACCATGCTTGGAGAGCTCCTTTTTTATAACAGGGTCTTCATTCCAGAACACAAAGGAATCTTCTGCTGTTTGATTCTGTATGATTCGGAATTTTGCCTCAATGTATTGTTGCATATCGTTGTTGTATCTATCCAGATGATCTGCTGTGATGTTTAGCATTACAGCGATGTTTGCTCTGAACTCATACATATTGTCCAACTGAAAGGAGCTCAATTCAATGATGTAATAGTCGTGGTTTTCTGTGGCAACCTGATAAGCTAAACTATTACCTATGTTTCCGGCAAGCCCCACATTTAATCCGGCATCTTTAAATATGTGATATATTAGACTAGCTGTTGTGGTTTTTCCATTGGAGCCTGTTACACAAATCATCTTTGCATTGGTGTATCTTCCTGCAAATTCAATTTCTGAAATAATGGGAATGCCACGTTCTATAATTTGTTTTATAATTGGAGCTGTATTGGGAATGCCAGGGCTTTTAATAACTTCATCCGCATTGAGAATCTCAGTTGTGGTATGATGTCCTTCTTCCCAGGAGATTTGATAGGAATCCAATAGAGCTTTGTATTCATCTTTAATAAAAGAACTGTCGGAGACAAAGACTTCAAAACCTTTTGTCTGAGATAGTATTGCAGCTCCAGTGCCACTTTCACCTGCTCCTAATATGACTATTCTTTTTGACATATCGTTATCTTATCTTTAGTGTTATAATTGTAACAGCCGCTAGTATAATGGTGATAATCCAAAAGCGTATGGTAATCTTTGACTCGTGAAAGACCTTTGCCGGTTGTATAAATTTATAAGTACAGTTGGGGTCTAACTGAGCCAAAGTAGTTCTGAAATGATCGTGTATAGGTGTACGCTTAAATATGCGTTGCTTAATTCCTTTCTTCTTCCCAGTTTTATAGTGTCTGACTTGTAAAATGACAGAAAGACTTTCTATCAAGAAAATGCCACAAAGTATGGGAATCAGTAACTCTTTTCTAATAATTATAGCCAATACGGCAATAATCCCTCCAATGGTTAAACTTCCGGTGTCTCCCATAAATACCTGTGCCGGGTAAGCGTTATACCATAAAAAACCGATTAAACCTCCAATGAAAGCACTAATGAATATAACCAATTCTTCACTGCCGGGTATAAACATTATATTTAAGTATTGTGCAAATTCCACGTGACTCGAAACATAGGCTAAGATACCTAAAGTCAGACCAATGATGGCGGAGTTACCCGCAGCCATTCCATCCATTCCATCGTTTAGATTTGCTCCGTTGGATACTGCAGTAATTACAAATATAGCCACCAGGACAAAAATTATCCATCCCGCTGCTTGTGAGTATTCGCCTAAGAATCCTACAAAATCAGCATAATCCAGATTGTTTGACTTGAAAAATGGAATGGTGGTTTTTGTAGACTTAACTAAATCTTTAGCGTGTATTACCTCTATGGAATCGTTTTCTGTTGTGATTTCTATGTTTTCTCTAATCACTACATCGGGACTTAAATATAAAGTCAGTCCCACAATTAAACCCAGACCCACTTGCCCAATAATCTTAAATTTGCCGTGAAGCCCTTCCTTGTTTTTCTTGAAAATCTTTATGTAATCATCTATAAATCCTAAAGTGCCTAGCCAAATAGTGGTAATAAGCATTAAAATCATATAGATGCTATGTAGTTTTCCTAGTAGTAAGCAAGGAATAAGAATGGATACAATAATAATAATACCTCCCATACTGGGTACCCCCACCTTGTCTACTCCAAAAGGATCAATGTGAGCATCTCGTTGTATTTCTGTTATTTGTTTTTTCTTGAGGAGATTAATGAATTTATCACCCCAAATGGTTGAAATAAGTAAAGCCAAGATAATAGCCATCAAAGCCCTGAACGAGGTGTAACCAAACATTCGGGCTCCAGGGAGATCTAACTTATCTAGCCATTCAAATAAATAATACAACATTCTTTTCTTACTGTTTTAAGTTAAAAATAGCGTTAATTTCTTCTTTATCATCGAAGTGATGCCTCACTCCATTTATCTCTTGATAGGTTTCATGTCCTTTTCCGGCCACTAAAATAACATCGTGAGGTTGTGCCAGAAAACAAGCGGTTCTAATAGCCTCTCGTCTATTGATGATGCATAGTGTCTTTTGTAAATCAGTTGGATTTAATCCTTGCAACATTTCGTCGGCAATACGTTGAGGGTCTTCAAAACGTGGATTATCCGAGGTGATAATTACTTTATCACTTCGTTTTGCCGCTTCCTGTGCCAACAAAGGACGTTTGCCTTTATCTCTGTTTCCTCCGGCACCTACCACTGTTATGATATGCCCCCTATTCATTGAAACCTCTTGTATGGTTTTCAAAACATTATCCAGTGCATCAGGAGTATGTGCATAATCTACGATTGCAATTTTATTGTCCAAAGAGTGTATGGTTTCAAAGCGTCCGGAGGCAGGAGTTAAGCTGCTTAGTGCTATAAGTACCTCTTCTTCGTTTTGATTCAAAAGTATGGCAGTGCCATAAGCAGCTAAAACATTATAAGCATTGAATTCTCCACTAAATCGCACCATTACCTCTTTCTTGTCCAATTGTAGTAACATTCCTTCAAAATGAGATTCAATTATTTTTACCTTGAAGTTGCTCATCTTGCGTAATGAATAACTGTATATTTTCGCTTTGCTTTGCTGCACCATTACTTCACCATTTTTGTCATCAATGTTTGTAAGAGCAAAAGAGTTTTCAGGAAGATGGTCGAACAAAGTTTGTTTCGCTTTTAAGTAATTGGCAAATGTTTGGTGGTAATCCAAATGATCTCGGGTAAGATTGGTAAAAATAGCTCCTGTAAAATAAATCCCTGAAACTCTATTTTGCACAATGGCGTGAGAACTAACCTCCATAAAAGCGTATTCGCATCCTTCACTCACCATTTGATTCAACAGTTGGTTCAATGTAATGGCATCGGGAGTAGTGTGTGTAGCTTCTATTCTTTGGTTATGTATGTAGTTGCATACGGTGGATATTAACCCCACTTTGTATCCTAATTTTTGAAATAGGTCGTAAAGTAAGGTTGCCGTAGTTGTTTTCCCATTTGTACCTGTAACCCCTACCAGTTTTAGTTTTCTGGATGGGTGATTGTAAAAAGCCGATGCAAGTTCTCCTAAAACTTCCGTGCTATCCTCTACCATTACATAGCAAATGTCGGGATTTATCTTTGT
>CAZOVL010000075.1:0-14216 GCA_964583185.1 uncultured Bacteroides sp.
TACCAAATGCTAATAAAATGCCATAAACAGCACCTGATGCTCCAACAGTAGTCATTAAATTGAGGTATTCTGCCATAGGTATAATGGTTGTTCCAATGTTTACGTTTTCGTAATTGGATAAAACCATTTCATAATGTACTAACTGCACCACTTCCTGAATGATGCCGGCACCAATACCGCAGACTAGATAGTATATAAGAAAGCGTTTAGCACCCCAAACTTCTTCTAAAATCCGACCAAACATCCATACCGCAAACATATTGAAAAATATATGTCCAAAGTTTGCATGTAAAAACATGTAACTAATTAGCTGTAAAGGGTTGAAGTCATCGGCCATGAAAAAATGCAACCCCAAGAGTTTTATTAAATCTATATTATAGTTTTTGGCTACTACAGTACCAAAGAAAAAAAGGATGTTAATTATTAAAAGATTCTTTGTTATTTTAGGCATTACCTATTTCTATTTTGAATATGACTTGTTCTATTTATCTCAAAAATACGTTGGAGCAAAAATAAGAATAAAAAATGGGCAAAAAGGTAAATGACTAGCTAAATTGTTTTCTTTTAGGGCTTTTAGTGTAATTTTACGTTCAAATGTTTGCTTTTTTGGATTGTTACTTTATATTTGTAAATGACTTTATTTTAATATCATTTTATAAAAACATTTTAATTTTTATTTACTATGAACAAAGCAGAACTTATCAATGCAATGGCAGAAGAGTCTGGTCTAACTAAGGCTGATTCCAAGAGAGCACTGGATGCATTTATTCAAGCAGTAACCAAAGCTCTAGAAAAAGGAGACAAAGTTTCTTTAGTTGGTTTTGGTTCTTTTTCAGTGGCACAACGAAACGAACGTAGAGGTATTAACCCTGCAACAAAAAAACCAATAGTAATACCTGCCAAAAAAGTAGCAAGATTTAAACCCGGTTCTGAATTGGCAAATGCTGTAGAATAAAACTGTTCTGTACAGATAGAAATATATTCTAAAAGAGGGGGCCCTAAACGTCCCTTTTTTTTATACCTTTGTCTCAAGAAAAAAAGAAGATATATGAATATAGAAGGCCTATTAACACGTTCAATTTGCCAAGGGGTAAAGGAACTTTTTGGTCAAGAGCCTAAATTAGACCAAGTACAATTTCAAAAAACAAAAAAAGAGTTTGAGGGACACATTACATTGGTTGTTTTTCCTTTACTTAAACTTTCAAGGAAGAAACCCGAGGATACTGCTCAAGATATTGGGACTTATTTGAAAGAGAATAACGAAATGATAGAGTCATTCAATGTCATCAAAGGGTTTTTGAATTTAACCATTGCTTCAAAGGTATGGTTGCAGTTATTGACATCAATAGATGCTCAGGAAAATTATGGCTTTAAAGAGGTTACCGAAGATTCTCCTTTGGTAATGATTGAATATTCGTCTCCCAATACAAATAAGCCTTTACATTTAGGTCACGTTCGAAATAACTTGTTGGGTTATGCTTTGGCAAACATCAACGAGGCGGTTGGTAATCGTGTGGTCAAAACAAATATAGTGAATGACCGTGGAATCCATATTTGTAAATCAATGTTGGCTTGGCAGAAATATGGCAATGGGGAAACTCCGGCTTCATCAGGAAAAAAAGGCGATCATTTAGTGGGCGATTATTATGTTGCTTTTGATCAGCATTACAAAAAAGAGATAGAAGCATTAAAAGCAAAAGGGCTCTCTCAAGCTGAGGCAGAAGAACAGTCCGGTTTGATGAAAGAAGCACGACAAATGTTAATCTTGTGGGAGCAAGGTGATCCTGCTGTTCGCAAGCTTTGGAGCACTATGAATGGATGGGTTTATGAAGGTTTTGATGAAACATACAAGAGGCTAGGGGTTAGTTTTGATAAAATATATTATGAGTCTGACACCTACCTGATTGGAAAGGAAGAGGTTGAAGAAGGGTTAGCCAAGGGGATTTTTTATCGAAAAGAGGATCACTCAGTATGGGCCGATTTAAGTGCAGAAGGGTTGGATCAGAAAATTTTGCTTCGTGCCGATGGAACCTCTGTGTATATGACTCAAGATATAGGTACTGCCAAGCTTCGCTTTAATGATTATCCCATCAATAAGATGGTCTATGTAGTGGGAAATGAACAAAATTATCATTTTCAAGTCCTCTCGGTACTGTTAGACAAGTTGGGTTTTGAATGGGGCAAAGGCTTAGTGCATTTTTCGTATGGAATGGTTGAGTTGCCCGAGGGTAAGATGAAATCTCGTGAAGGCACGGTGGTTGATGCGGATGATTTAATAGAAGAGATGATTCAAACAGCGAAAGAATCATCTATTGAGTTAGGCCGTTTAGATAGTTATACTGAAGAGGAAATAACTGAAGTTGCAAAAATAGTGGGTTTGGGAGCATTGAAGTATTTTATACTGAAGGTTGATGCTCGTAAAAATATGACCTTTAATCCAAAAGAATCAATAGACTTTAATGGAAATACAGGTCCTTTTATTCAATATACACACGCCCGGATTTGCTCTGTATTTAGAAATGCGGCAAAGATGGGGATAGATTATAATGAAGCGAAGAAAGAACTGCTTTCAGTTGAATTGAATGAAAAAGAGATGAACTTAATTCAGCAACTATCTGATTTTGGTGAAACAGTTCTTCAATCTGCCAATGAGTACAATCCTTCACTTATAGCCAATTATATTTATGATTTGGTAAAAGAATACAATCAGTTTTATCACGAGTATAGTATTCTCCGTGAAGAAGACGAGGCTAAACGCAGCCTTCGTTTATTGCTTTCAGCTAATGTAGCTAAAATTGTTCGTCAAGGAATGAACCTACTAGGCATAGATGTTCCCGAACGAATGTAAAATTGTTTTATTATGTTTTCAAAAGATACTTACCAGCAACGCCGAGCTGAGCTGAAGAAAAAAATAGGTTCGGGTTTATTATTATTCATCGGAAATGATGATTATGGATTGAATTATGCTGATAATGCGTTCCGTTTTCGTCAAGATTCAACTTTTCTCTATTATTTTGGTCTTGCTTTTTCCGGTTTGTCTGCTATAATTGATGTAGACAACGACAAGGAAATTATTTTTGGCGATGAACTTACAATAGATGACATTGTATGGATGGGGATTCAGCCAACTTTGAGAGAAAAAGGAGAACGAGTAGGTGTTAAAACTATTTTATCGAAGGAAGAGATTAAAAAATACCTGCACGAAGGTACAGTAAAAGGGCAGAAAATTCATTATTTGCCTCCTTATCGTACGGAACATCAACTTAAATTAAAAGTTTGGTTGGATTTGCCTTTCGATCATCAGCACGCATCTGTTGACTTCATAAAAGCAGTGGTAGATCAGCGTAAAAATAAGACTACAGAAGAGATACAAGAAATAGAGAAAGCTTGTAACGTGACTGCCGATATGCATATGACTGCAATGCGGGTTTTAACTCCCGGCATGTATGAGTACGAAGTAGTAGCAGCTTTAGAGCAGGTTGCCAAAAAATCCAACTATGAGTTGTCTTTCCCTACCATAGGGACTATTAACGGACAGACTTTGCATAATCATTACCATGGAAATAAGGTAAAAGAGGGGCAATTATTCCTTTTAGACGCCGGAGCTGAAACAGAGATGGGGTATGCCGGCGATATGTCTTCAACAGTACCTGTATCCGGAACTTTTACGTCAAGGCAACGTGAGGTCTATGAAATTCAAAATCAGATGCACTTTGCTTCGGTAGACGCTTTGCGTCCGGGAATTCGATTTGAAGAGGTGTACGACTTATCTGCTGAGGTAATGGTAGAAGGGCTGAAAGGGTTAGGACTAATGAAAGGTGATGCTAAAGCGGCAGTAAAAGAAGGGGCTCACGCATTGTTTTATCCTCACGGATTGGGACATATGATGGGCTTGGATGTACACGATATGGAGAATCTGGGAGAGGTTTGGGTTGGTTATGATGGAGAACCTAAGAGTACACAGTTTGGTCGCAAGTCCCTACGTTTGGCTCGTTCGTTGGAAGAAGGTTTTGTTTTAACCATTGAACCCGGTGTTTATTTTATTCCGGAATTAATTGATTTATGGAAATCAAAAGGTCTTTTCAAAGATTTTATTAACTACGATAAGGTAGAAACCTATAAGGATTTTGGTGGAATACGTAATGAGGAGGATTATTTAATAACTTCCGACGGTTCACGTCGTCTAGGAAAGAAAATCCCGGTTACCACAGAAGAGGTTGAGGCTCTAAGCTCACTGGAAAAATAAAAAAAGAAGTTCACTTTTCGTATTCTTCTTTTGGAATAGAAAACGCAGATTTAGGAATTTCCTAAATCTGCGTTTTTTGGGAATAATAAAAGAAAGTGTTTTCTGTTTCTTTTTTATTAGGAGAATATAAGGGTGTGAACACTCTGAAACATCCTTTATCGGTCTAAGCCAAAAGGTTTCTCTGTCTACGAGCGAACGCCCTTTAGTCCTCAAGATGTCTTATGGCTTAGGCTCCTTAGTGCTATTTTAGTTGTAATAACTTATGTCATTTTATTGGTTTATTTCTTTTACTAAATCTCCTTTGTTGAGTTTCAATATACGTTGGTTAGTACTTCCTCGAAAAGAGATAAAGGGAGAGTATAATTCTTCAATGTATTTCCCATCAATTAAAACATCTATATAAGGCAGAATGTCTTTTCGTTGTGAATCTTGTTGCAGTTCCTCTAGGGTATATCCTGTGTAGCACCAGATGGATTGTTTGGTTTCTTCTTTTACCCTACGAATAAAGTGTAAAAAGTCTGTTGGATTAAAAAAAGGGTCACCTCCTGAGAAGGTCACCCCATCCAATAACGGGTTACGGTTTATTTGTTGAATAATGTCTGTTATCAGCTCATCCGTAAGTAATGTTCCTGCTGTTGAATTCCAACTTTCCGGATTATGACACCCTTTGCAGTAGTGATTACATCCGGATAAGTAGATGGCAAACCGAATTCCCTCTCCGTCTGCTATGGTTTCCGGGTAGGTTTGTAGTAAATATAGCATCTAGTGGTGTTTTACTCGGTCTCTTTCCTCTGCTCTTTTTGCTGAATTCCAGGAACTTAAATCTCCTGTTAAGTAGCCTGTTATTCTGCGCATACGCAAAATGTTCTCACTGCTGCATACCGGACATTTGTCGTAGATAACTCCTTTAAATCCACATTCGTTACAAGTGTCTACAGGATGATTTATAGAACCATATCCCACATTGTTATCTTTCATTACCTTAACAATCTTAGGAATGGCCTTTACGTTTTTCTGTGCTTCTCCATCAAGCTCCACATAGGTGATGTGTCCACCTAGAGTAATGGCGTGAAAAGGAGCCTCTTTTTTTATTTTTTCAACGATAGATAGAGGTTCATTTACATCAATATGAAAAGAGTTGATGTAGTATTCTTTATCAGTCACTCCGGGGATAACTCCATACTTTCTTCTGTCCATAACTGTGAATCTACCGGATAATCCTTCTGCAGGAGTAGCTAAGACGGAAAAATTGAGATTGTATTTCTCTTTACTTTTTGCAACGACCTTGTTTATTTCCATTACAGCTTCATAAAGGGTGTTCCAGGCAGTTTCATTATGTGCGTGACCTTCTCCATAAATGGCAACCATCGCATTATGTCCCCCAATGAAACCAATGCCTAATGTCCCACTGTTTAATACGTCGCCCACTTCCTCTTCTTTCTTTAATTTGCCACCTCCTTGCCAAACATTATTTCCCATCATAAAAGGAAATTGGCAAGCTAGAGCAGAGCTTTGGTATTTATATCTGCTGTATAGTTGGTCGGCTATAAGTTCTGCCGATTGACGTACAGATTCAATAAATAGCTCTTTCGCTTTTAGTGTTATGGCTTCTTTATATTGCGTATTCTCGGCTAAACTTTCCGCTTTGATTCTTGCTTCAATGGCCAGGCGAGGCATATTCATTGTAGTGAAAGAGAGGTTACCTCTTCCTATGGATGTTTTTTCACCGTGTAGATTTTCAAATACTCGCGTTCTACACCCCATAGTTGCTAGTTCATACCGATATCTTTTAGGATCATCTTTTTTCCATAAATCGTGTTTGTTAAACGGAGTATCTAAAAACATGAAGTTGGGGAACAGCGCTTTTGCTGTAGTTTGACACGCTTGTAAAAAGAGGTCAAAGTTCGGTGTAGTAAAAGACACTTCACCATTTAATGCTGCGTCAAAATCTTTCATTGCAAGCTCATAATCTTCGTCAGAGAAGTTGACATTCTCTTTAATTTTGAAGATTTGTATAGGGAATACAGGTACTTCTCCTTGTTTTCCTAATCCTTCAATGGTGGCTTGCATTAATTCTTGAATAACCATTCTACCTTCGGGAGAGGTATCTGTTCCATAATTTATGGAGCTAAAAACTACCTGATTTCCACCTCTGGAGTGCATCGTGTTCAAGTTGTGTATAAAACCCTCCATTGCTTGGTGCGTTGCTTTACGAGTGAGATTATATGCGTTCTCTGTTATGTGTTGAAGCTTCTCTTCGGAGATATTGATGTTAAGATGCTTCATTGCTTCTCTTAAAGCCTGAATTTCTTTTGTGGCTGGTTTTATGGAATGGATGATGCGATAAACATCTTTTTTGATGTTTTCTCTTTGATTGAGAATCTCCAATTGAATTTCAGCAAAGAAGTCTAGCAGATCAATGAGGTTTTTTAAGAAAGTCTTTTTTACTCCTTTAGCCATAAAGAAGTCGAATGCAGGAATGGACTGCCCTCCATGTTGTTCGTTTTGATTGGTTTGAAAAACTATGGTAGCTAGTGTCGCGTAACTTTGTATGCTTTGAGGTGTTCTTATGCTTCCATTCTTGGTTCTGAAACCACGTTCGTATAAATCATCCAGGTCGTATTGAATGCAGGTTGTGGTTTTTGTAGGATAGTAATCTAAGTCGTGAATATGAATGTCTCCTAGTTGATGAGCTTCAGCAAACGATTTGGAAAGAAGGTATCTATAAGTGTAGTCTTTTGTCACTTCTGAGGCAAAGGTCATCATTTGCCCTGCAGGAGTATGACTACTCATATTTGCATTGCTGAGGTTCACATCATTCTTCTCAATAGCTACAATGCCATCCATAATCTGTTTCATTTTTGTCTTCTTGTCACGTTCTGTATTTCTCCATTCTCTGTAGATGATGAATTTTTTTGCAACAAGAGGTTGAACTTTCATTAGTTCTTGTTCCACTAAGTCTTGAATCTCTTCAACACCAAGCATTGATTTGTCAAAGCGTTTAATGACGTTCATCGTTATTTCTGCAATGAGGGCGTTGTCACTTATTGTTCCGGTAGCTTGAAATGCTTTTCCAATGGCATTTTTTATTTTGCTGATTGAAAAGTCTTCTTTTTTGCCATCTCTTTTGATGATGCAGATTTCGGCGTAGTTCATATGATTTAAGATTTATATTACAAAGTCTATTCTTGTTTGTTTCTTTTTCTTCTGTTCTCCACTGTTTTTAATTGAAATGTGTTGTTAATTTTCGCTTGTGCTTTCAATTTGTTATATATTCTGTGGATAAACGTTGTTGGTTTCAAAAGTAGATTCTCTTATCTCTTGTAAAAGTAATGAATATGCTTCTTAAATGAACTACAAAAGGTGGAATAAAAATATAAAGTTGAACTATTTAGATATAGTCTAAATGTTAAAGTGTTGATTATTAGTT
Organism: uncultured Bacteroides sp.; assembly: GCA_964583185.1. GTDB lineage: Bacteria > Bacteroidota > Bacteroidia > Bacteroidales > Bacteroidaceae > Bacteroides_E. The sequence goes on from CAZOVL010000075.1 coordinate 7,677, forward strand.
GTGTATCCTATTTATTGATTTTATTTTCTATTATAGGTTTTTAAAAAATAATATTTCGTTTATTTTGTTGTACCGTGAAATGTGAGAATAGTAGATAAAAAACAAACTCGCAAGAGTCTTTGTGTATCAAAGACTTGCGAGTTTGTTAAGATGTTTACTTGTAATGTTTAATTACTTTTCTAGAGCCTGTTTAATATCTTCAATGATATCATCAACGTTTTCAATACCAACAGAGAATCGTATTAAATCGGGTTGAACTCCTGCTTGTATTAACTGTTCATCCGAAAGCTGTCTATGTGTGTGGCTAGCCGGATGTAAAACGCAAGTTCTTGCATCGGCTACGTGTGTTACGATTGCAGCCAATTGCAAGGCATCCATAAATTTAATGGAAGCTTCTCTTCCGCCTTTTAGTCCAAAGGTGATGACACCACAAGTACCATTAGGCATTAGTTTTTGTGCCAAAGCATAATCTTTATGCGTAGGTAATCCGGGATAATGAATCCAGGCAATCTTATCGCTTCTTGTGCTTAAGTATTCAGCTACTTTCATTGCATTTTCGCAGTGTTGTTTCATACGTAAATGAAGCGTTTCTAGCCCAATGTTTAATAGGAATGCATTTTGAGGGCTCTGAATGCTTCCTAAATCACGCATTAGTTGTGTAGTAGCTTTAGTGATGTATGCCATTTTTCCAAACGTATCGGCAAACGTTAAACCATGATAAGATTCATCCGGGGTGCAAAGGCCTGGGAATTTTTCTGCATTTGCTTTCCAATCAAAGTTTCCACTATCTACAATACAACCACCAACAGCTGCAGCATGTCCATCCATGTATTTGGTGGTGGAATGTATTACAATGTCGGCACCCCACTCAAAAGGGCGACAGTTGATAGGAGTAGGGAAGGTGTTGTCAATAATTAAAGGAACTCCGTGTTTGTGAGCTACTTTTGCAAATAATTCAATGTCGAGTACATCTAAAGAAGGGTTCGATACCGTTTCCCCAAATAATGCTTTAGTATTGGGTTTGAAAGCTGCAGATATCTCTTCTTCTGTTGCATCAGGAGAAATGAATGTAACTTCTATGCCTAACTTTTTCATGGTTACAGCAAAGAGGTTGAAGGTTCCACCATAGATAGCAGAAGAGCTAACAAAGTGGTCGCCAGATTCACATATATTGAAAATTGCAAAGAAATTGGCTGCTTGTCCGCTAGAGGTAAGCATAGCCGCCACACCACCTTCAAGGGCAGCTATCTTGGCTGCTACTGCATCGTTTGTAGGATTTTGTAGGCGTGTGTAGAAATAGCCTGTGTCTTGCAAGTCGAATAAGCGTCCCATCTGATCACTCGTATCATACTTAAAAGTAGTACTTTGATAGATAGGCACAATGCGTGGTTCTCCTTTTTTAGGTTGCCACCCTCCTTGGATACACAGCGTTTCTCGGCTAAATTTTTTTTCCATCTTTTTTTGTTTTAAGGGTTAATACACAAAATATAATATATTGGTAGCTATGCTTCAAAAAAATGTAGAAGCGTAAAAATAGGAATAAAAAAGAGGAGATAAAATAATCTCCCCTTTTTAATATCTGTTTTAGTCAAAATGCTTTTTCTCTTTGATGGCTTCTTTTAGTTTTTCTAAAAAGAGATCAGCATCTTTTTTATTGATACATAAGGGGGGCAATAAACGCATGACTTTTTCTCCACTTATTCCTGTAAATACTCCTTTTTCCTGGAGTAGCTTTGTTCTAAGTTCCTTAATCGGCTCATCAAATTCCAACCCAATCATTAATCCTCTGCCTCGAACTTCTTTTATTTCAGGAATTTCTTTCAATTGTTGCATCAAATAATCTCCCATAACTCTAGCATTTTCTACTAGTCCGTCTTCTTCCATTACTTCTAGCACAGCCAGAGCAGCTGCACAAGCCAGATGATTCCCTCCAAAAGTGGTCCCTAACATACCATAAGTAGGCTTAAATTTAGGACTAATGAGTAGACCGGAGAGTGGAAATCCATTACCTATTCCTTTTGCTACAGAAATTAAATCCGCTTTGATGTTGGCATATTGGTGGGCAAAGAATTTTCCACTTCTGCCATAACCGGATTGTATTTCATCGAGAATAAGTACTGTGTTAGTTTCATCACAAAGTTGTCTAACTTTCTGTAAGAATTCGTTGTTTGGAATTTGAATACCTCCGACTCCTTGAATGCCTTCAAGAATCACAGCACAAACATCCTTCTTTTTTATCTCTTGCTCAAAAGTGTCCAGATCATTTAAAGGAAGGTAAACCACATTTCCATTGTTGTTAATGGGAGCAATGATTTTGGGATTATCTGTTGCTTCTACTGCTAGAGATGTTCTTCCATGAAATGCTTTAGCAAAAGAAATCACCTTTTTTCTGCCATTATAGAATGAGGCTAACTTTAGGGCGTTTTCATTGGCCTCTGCTCCTGAGTTAATTAGGAAAAGTGAGTAGTCATCGTATCCTGATATTTTTCCCAGTTTGTGTGCTACTTCTTTTTGTAATTCATTGATTACAGAGTTTGAATAAAATCCAAGTTGTGCAACTTGTTTACTCAAATATTCCACATAACGAGGGTGTGAGTGCCCTATGGAGATGACGGCGTGACCACCATAAAAATCAAGGTACTTATTATCTTTATCGTCCCATACATAAGCACCTTCTCCTTTAATTATATTGATATTGAAAATGGGATATACGTCGAATAGTTCCATTTGTTGTAATTTTAAAAAGCGTTTGCTTTAAGATTTAGACCCGTACTTTCATCTAACCCAAACATTAAGTTCATATTTTGAACCGCTTGTCCGGAGGCTCCTTTTAAAAGGTTATCTATACAGCTAACAATTAATAATTTATTGTTATGTTTTTGTAGATGAATTAAGCACTTGTTGGTGTTAACCACTTCCTTGAGATGTAGCTCTTCATTGATAATGAAGGTGAAAGGGGCATCAACATAATAATCTTCATATATTTTTTGAATCTCTTCCAGCTCTAAACCCGTTTTTGTGACTAGTGTAGCAAAAATACCCCGAGGAAAATCACCCCGATAAGGAATGAAATCAATATCCGAATTAAAATTGTCTTGAAGTTGTTCAATAGATTGTATTACTTCGGGTACGTGGCGATGAGTAAAAGCGTTGTATATGCTAAGATTATTATCTCTCCAACTAAAATGAGTAGTTGCTCTGGGTTTTACCCCGGCTCCCGTACTTCCGGTCAGTGCATTTACCAATACATCTTCATTTAATAGCTGTTTTTGTGCCAAAGGAAGCAATGCTAACTGTATACAAGTGGCAAAACAACCCGGATTGGCTACTTTTTGTGCTTTCTTTATTTCTTCTTTGTTTAATTCCGGCAAACCATAAACAAAATCGTGATCCGCTCTTTTGAATCGATAATCCATAGAGAAATCAATGATTTTTAGTGAAGAGGGGAGTGTGTGTTGCTCTAAGAACTTCACACTATCACCATGAGCAGTACAAAGATATAGAACATCTATAGTTTCAAAAGGAAGTTCATTTGTGAAAGTTATGTCACAATCGCCATATAGCCCAGAATGTACGTCAGTTACTTTCTTTCCGGCATTACTTGTACTGTTAATGAAGGACAAGTTTACCTGAGGATGATGTACCAATAAACGAATCAATTCACCCGCAGTATACCCCGCACCTCCTATAATTCCTACATTTATCATTCCTTTTATTTCTTCTTGTTCTTTTCTTGATTATTGTAATATACACGTAGTGGATTAGATAGAATTTTAATAAATCCTTTAGCATCATCTGCTGTCCATCCTTTCTGGACCTCACCATATTCTCCAAAGGGTGTTTTTACTAAATCGAAGTCAGATTCTACACCTACTAAAGTATAGGTATAGGGACGGAGTGTAATTTCCACTTTTCCGTTTACGTTTTGCTGTGAAGATTCTAACATTGCTTCAATATCTCTCATCACAGGTTCTAAATATTGGGCTTCGTGCAAGAACATTCCATACCAGTTGGCTACCTGATCTTTCCAATACAATTGCCATTTGGTTAAAGTATGTTTTTCAAGCATTTTATGTGCGTTGATAATGAGTAAAGGAGCTGCCGCTTCAAAGCCTACACGTCCTTTAATACCAATAATAGTATCTCCAATATGCATATCTCTCCCTATGCCGTAAGGATTGGCGATGGCTTCTACTTTATTGATTGCTTTTACTTTATTGTTGAATACTTCACCATTAACTGCATAAAGTTCACCTTCTTTAAATTCTAATACCAATTTCTCGGTACCCTCTTTTGTGATCTGAGAGGGATAGGCTTCTTCGGGTAAGGTTTGGTTACTAACTAAAGTTTCTTTCCCACCTATGGAAGTACCCCATAATCCTTTGTTAATGGAATACTCCATTTTTTCAAAGTTTGCAACATAATTGTGTTTACGTAGGTAGTCTATTTCGTATTCACGTGTTAAAATCATATCTCGAGTAGGAGTGATAATTTCAATACCCGGTGCTAAAACTTCAAAAGTTAAATCGAATCGAATTTGGTCGTTACCCGCACCCGTACTGCCGTGAGCAATGGCATCGGCATTTATTTCTCGTGCATAATTAGCTATAGCAATGGCTTGAAAAATACGCTCAGAGCTTACTGAAATAGGATACGTTCCGTTGCGTAACACATTACCAAAAACCATGTACTTTATGCTTTTGTCATAGTATTCTTGTGTGATGTCTAATGTAACGTGCTCTTTAGCTCCTAGTTTGTAAGCTTTGTTTTCAATTTCTTTTAATTCTTCCTCACTGAATCCTCCTGTATTAGCAATTGCGGTATAAACTTCATAACCTTTTTCTTGTGACAAATACATAGCACAAAAAGAGGTATCTAACCCTCCACTAAATGCTAAAACTACCTTCTTTTTCATATCGAGTTGATTTTATTGTGTATTTTTTCTTTTAATGAATTATTTTGTCTGATCCTTTTCGTGTTTCTTGGGGTCAAAAAGCATTGCGGTGCAGATGCAGTATCGACGATCGGTACGCATAAGAACATCGTGATTGCAACAACCTTCACATCCCTTCCAAAATGCTTCATCATTGGTCAGATCGGAGAAAGGAACCGGAACATACCCTAGTTCTGTATTTATTTTCATAACTGCTCCACCACTGGTTAACCCAAATAGTTTGGCGTTAGGCCATCGTTGACGAGATAATTTAAAAGCTTCGTGTTTAATACGTCTAGCTAAACCTTTACCTCGGAAGCGTTCAACTACAATTAAACCGGAGTTTGCTACATACTCTTTGTTTCCCCAACTCTCAATGTAACAAAAACCTGCGAATTCATCTTGGTCTAAAGCGATTATTGCTTTGCCTTCTTTCATTTTTTGAACAAGGTATTCGTGGGTTCTTTTGGCAATACCTGTACCCCGAACTTTTGCTGCTGCTTCAATGGTGTCTAAAATTGTATCAACATATTTTTCGTGTGAAGAGTCAGCAACCATTACTTTTATATTATCATTCATTTACTTTTACTTATTCTTTTTGTTGACGCTAGGGATTACTGACGCCAGTTGAGCTTTTATTTTTTTAGATGATGCGTGTTCAGCTATCACCATAATAATGGTGTCATCTCCTGCCACAGTTCCTAGTATATCTTCGAAATTATGATTATCAATATCATATGCCATCCTGCTGGCATATCCTGGTTTTGTTTTAATTACAGCTAAGTTTCCAGAGATATTTAAGGAAACAAACCCGGTATGAGTCAACATCTCGTTTACTGTTAAGTCTACATTCCTTTTATACATAATGTCGTTAGGCAATACATACACGTAATCTCCGTTGATGTTTGCAGCTTTAGCAACCTTTAATTGCTTTAAGTCACGAGACAGTGTAGCTTGAGTCAGTTGGAAATCTTGTTCTTTGAGTTCTTGCAGAAGCTCATCTTGTGAACCTATTTCAGAGCTAGAAATAATTGACTTAATGGCCTCCAAACGATCTGCTTTCTTTTTCATATTCTGAATAATTATACTGTTTGATGCAAAAATATGCACTAAATTCAACAAAAACAAGTATTGTTGGTTATTTATTCATCTTTTTGGTAAAAAAATGCAAAAATGTATTTGCTGTTTAATAAAGTAGGTCCAGACTTGGAGCGAAAATTCCTCCAAATCCTTTTTGCGTTTCTTTTTTATAGATAGGCTGTCTGAAATAAATCAGTAGTCATAATGAATTAAAGTCGGAATGAGGCGACTCGAACGCCCGACCCCTACGTCCCGAACGTAGTGCGCTACCAACTGCGCTACATTCCGATATGGTTCTGCAAGGTAAAAAATGTTTTTAAATCAATGAAAGTAATTTTATTAAAAAAAAGTTGCAGAGTAAAAATATATGCCTATCTTTGCAATGCATTTGAAAATAAAACAAGGTGCCATAGCTCAGTTGGTAGAGCAAAGGACTGAAAATCCTTGTGTCCCCGGTTCGATTCCTGGTGGCACCACTTGAAAATCAGAGAGTTACTTGAAAAGGTAGCTCTCTTTTTTTATGCTTA
>CAZOVL010000076.1:0-14202 GCA_964583185.1 uncultured Bacteroides sp.
TTCTTAGATAAAAAAGTGAGATCATAAAAAAAGAGGATACAAGTGTATCCTCTTTTTTTTATTTATATGTTTATTTTTTCTTTTTCATAATTTGGGGCTTAACCTCTCAATTGGTTAAGTCTTACCTGGAGTGCTTGACACATAACTCCATTTCCCATAGCTTGGTATCTTTTAATTTGATATTCAAGAGTTTTGATTTCATTCATTTCCTTTTTCATAATTTTCATTGTTTTGTTTTCTTCACGTTTTGAAGAAGTTTTCTTTTTATCCATATTTCGAGTACAAATATAGCTCTTTTATTTGGTAAATATGTTTTGTAACATAATAATTCGTTTGTTTTTATATATATTTAAGAGTAAAAGGGGGTTAAGTGTGTGTTTTTAGTATCTTACTCTATCTAATATGTTTTTATGGAAGGTTCTTTTTGTTTGGAGAGAAGAGTTTATGGAGGTAAGAAACAGGAGGGCTGAAAAATAAATTGAAGAAGTGAATTCTTTAGTTCTTGTCGGTTGTTCTCTTAAGATTGAGTTAAATGGTTGAGGTAAAACAAACTAAATGAATTTTATTTCACAAAAGAATATTCAATGTCTTGTTTAGAAAAATAAAATTATCTATCTTTGCACCGTTGAATGGATGAAAAGGTGGAGGGGCGCTAACGCTCCTTTTTTTATTCTAAAAATTATAAGATAACAAGACTGAATGATAAAGAAAGAAGTTGTCTATCAAATTGTTGAGGAGTGGCTAGAAGGTAAAGAGTACTTTTTAGTGGAAATAACAATCACTCCAAGTAATAAAATTGTAGTTGAAATTGATCACGCCGAAGGTGTTTGGATTGAAGATTGTGTTAGTTTAAGTCGGTTTATTGAGTCTAAACTCAATAGAGATGAGGAGGACTATGAGTTGGAAGTTGGGTCTGCCGGAATAGGACAGCCCTTTAAGGTGATTCAACAATACTATAACCACATAGGCAAGGAGGTCGAAGTGGGTATTAAAGGTGGGCAGAAATTAAAAGGAATACTTAAAGAGGTGGATGAAGAGAAGATTGTTTTATCTACTACCGTAAAGTTTAAGCCCGAAGGTGCCAAGCGAGCACAAGAGAAAGAAGAAGATTTGACCTTGGATTTTGATCAGGTCAACTATACTAAATATCTAATTAGTTTTAAATAGAGGTTATGGCCAAAAAAGAGGAAACAATCAATTTAATTGATACATTTTCAGAGTTTAATGAGCTGAAGAATATCGACAAGGCGACTATGGTTAGTGTTCTGGAAGAATCTTTCCGTAGTGTGATTACGAAGATGTTTGGCACTGATGAGAATTACGATGTTATTGTAAATCCGGATAAAGGGGATTTTGAGATATGGAGAAATAGAGAGGTAGTAGAAGATGATCAACTTGAATCACCTAATTTGGAGATTTCATTAACCGAAGCTCGTAAGATTGATCCTTCTTACCAAGTGGGTGAAGATGTAACAGATGAAGTTCACTTTGCTGAATTTGGACGCAGAGCTATATTGAATTTAAGACAAACTTTATCTTCAAGAATTCTTGAACTTGAAAAAGATAGTATTTATAATAAGTATATTGAGAAAGTAGGAACAATTGTAAGTGGTGAAGTCTATCAGATTTGGAAAAAGGAGATTCTTCTTTTAGACGATGAAGGCACTGAATTGTTATTACCCAAAACGGAACAAATACCTCGTGATTTCTTCAGAAAGGGAGATGCGGTACGTGCGATTGTGGCTCGTGTTGAAAATCAAAACAACAATCCGAAGATTTATCTATCCAGAACGTCTCCTGTTTTCTTAGAGAGACTTTTTGAATTGGAAGTACCTGAGATTCACGATGGTTTAATTACAATAAAGAAAGTGGCACGTATCCCCGGCGAGCGTGCAAAAATTGCCGTTGAATCATACGATGATCGAATTGATCCGGTAGGAGCTTGTGTGGGAGTAAAAGGTAGTAGAATCCACGGAATAGTGAGAGAGCTACGTAATGAGAATATTGATGTGATAAACTATACTTCGAACATACAACTATTTATACAACGTGCATTGAGCCCTGCTAAGATAACTTCTATGCGTTTGAACGAAGACGAACGTCAAGTTGAAGTTTATTTGCAACCCGATGAGGTTTCTCTTGCTATTGGTAGAGGTGGATTTAATATTAAACTGGCTAGTGAACTAACAGGTTATAATATTGATGTTTATCGTGAGCTGGATGAAGGAATTGAAGAAGAGGATATCTTTTTGGATGAATTCAGTGAAGAAATTGATTCGTGGGTGATTGATGCCATAAAAGGTATTGGAATTGATACAGCTAAAGCCGTATTGAACTCACCTAGAGAAAGGCTGATTGAAGAAGCTGATTTGGAGGAAGAAACAATTGATGAGGTATTACGTATTTTGAAATCGGAGTTCGAAGATGAGGACCTATAAAGTCTTAGGCTAGATGACAGTCAGATTCTGATGTTCTACTTGTCGTCTAGTTGATTAGCATCAAGAGTGAAAACCCCGTTTTATTTAAGGAAGAATTTATAATATGACGATAAGATTAAATAGAGTAACAAGGAATTTGAATGTAGGTATTTCCACAGTAGTGGAGTTTCTACGTAATAAGGGTGTGGAGGTGACAGAGAACCCCAATGCCAAAATAAGTAATGAGCATTATGAAATGCTTATTAAAGAGTTCAGCAAAGATAAAAACTTAAAATTAGAGGCTGAGCAGTCCTTTCAAGATAGAAAGAACAAGGATCGTAGTAAAGAAACAGTTGCTATTGAGGGGTATGAGCCGAAAGAAGAAGAGGAAGAAGTAGTTGCTGAGAAAAAAGAAATAAAAACAGAGGTTCCTGAGGATATCAAACCTAAGTTTACCCAAGTTGGTAAAATAGACTTGGATAACATAGGAAAGAAACCTAAAAAAGTAGTGAAGAAAGAGGAAGAACCTGCTGTCAAAGAAGAGCCAAAAACCATAGTGAAAGAGGAGGTAAAAGTACCGGAAGTTGAAGAGGTTAAAAAAGAGAAGAAGGCTGATTCGAAGAAAGAAGAACACTACGAAGAAGAGAAAGAAGTGAAAAAAGAAGTAAAGGTTATAAAAACTAAAAAAGAAACCCCAACTATGGTGGTAGAGCCTGAACAAGAGACTGTATCAAAAGAAAAAGATGCCCCAACTAAAAAAGTTCGCGGGAAAGAAGACGAAGATGGAGTTTTTCAACTTACCACTTCTGAACTAGTTTCCAATATAAACGTTGTGGGGCAAATTGATTTGGATGCAATCAATCAATCAACTCGCCCTAAACGTAAGTCGAAAGAGGAAAAACGCAAAGAGCGTGAGAAAAAACAACCTCAAGTGCAAAAAGAAGTACAGAGCGAGGAGGGTAAGAAAAAGAAAAAAAGAGTTCGTGTAAGTAAAGAGAAGGTTGATATTTCTGAAGGTGTTTCAGGAAAGGAAAAACGTACTGCTCCTGTTACTAAAAAACGTAAAACCTTTAAGAAGCCTGTAATTAAGCCTGAAATTACTGAGGAGGAAGCAGCACAACAAGTAAGAGAAACCTTGGCTCGTTTAACTAATAGAGGTAGACGTAAAGGCTCTAAGTTCCGTAGAGAAAGACGTGAACAGGAAACTACTCGTCAAAAAGAAATAGAACAACAACAACAGGCAGAAAGCAAAATCATTAAGTTAACTGAGTTCGTTACGGTTGCCGAATTGGCAAATATGATGAATGTATCGGTGAACGATGTGATAGCTACTTTTATGAGCATTGGAATTATGGTTTCCATTAATCAACGATTAGATGCTGAAACCATTAGTTTGGTTGCTGAGGAATATGGTTTTGAAACCGAGTTTGTTAGTGCTGAAGTTGTTGAAGCTGTTGAAGAAGAAGAAGATAATCCGGAAGATTTAAGACCTCGTGCACCTATTGTTACAGTGATGGGACACGTGGATCACGGTAAGACTTCCTTATTGGATTATATCCGTAAGGAAAACGTGATTGCCGGTGAAGCCGGAGGTATAACTCAACATATTGGAGCGTATAACGTAACCCGAAAAGATGGACGTAAAATTACGTTCTTAGATACTCCGGGTCACGAGGCATTTACAGCGATGCGTGCTCGTGGAGCAAAAGTAACGGATATTGCTATTATTATTGTGGCAGCAGATGATAGCGTGATGCCCCAAACCAAAGAGGCAATCAATCATGCTACTGCAGCAAATGTGCCCATTATTTTTGCAATTAATAAGGTGGATAAACCCACTGCTAATCCGGAGAAAATTAAAGAAGAGTTGGCTGCTATGAACTTCCTGGTTGAAGACTGGGGAGGAAAATATCAGTCGCAAGATATTTCAGCAAAGCAAGGTCTTGGTGTGGCGGAATTAATGGAGAAAGTTTTACTTGAAGCAGAAATGCTTGAGTTAAAAGCCAATCCTGATAGAGAAGCTTCCGGGACTATTATTGAGTCTACACTGGACAAGGGTAGAGGATACGTAGCTACTGTTTTAGTTGCTAATGGTACGCTGAAAATTGGTGATATTGTTTTATCCGGTGTAAGTCACGGACGTGTTAGAGCGATGTTCAATGAGAGAAACCAAAACATTCAAGAGGCCGGTCCTTCAGAACCTGTATTAATTCTTGGATTAGATGGAGCTCCAGCTGCCGGTGTTGCTTTCCACGTATTGGAAACAGAGCAAGAAGCAAGAGAGATTGCAGGTAAGCGTGAACAGCTTCAACGTGAACAAGGTTTACGTACTCAGAAAATGTTGACATTGGATGAGGTAGGCCGTCGTATTGCTTTAGGTGACTTCCAAGAATTGAATATCATTGTGAAAGGTGACGTGGATGGTTCGGTTGAGGCATTAGCCGACTCGTTACTTAAATTATCTACTGAACAAATACAAGTAAATGTAATTCACCAGGGTGTTGGTCAGATATCTGAATCTGATGTGGATTTAGCTGCCGCATCCGAGGCCATTATTATTGGTTTCCAGGTGCGTCCATCGGCTGCTGCTGAACGTTTGGCAGAACAAGAAGGAGTAGATATTCGCAAGTACTCCATCATTTATGATGCTATTGAAGAGGTTACTGCAGCTATGGAAGGTATGCTTGCTCCTGTAATGAAAGAGCAAGTTACTGCAACAATAGATGTGCGTGAGGTATTCAAAATTAGTAAAGTGGGACTTGTAGCCGGATGTTTGGTTAAAACAGGAAAGGTGAAGAGAAGTGATAAAGCTCGCTTAATCCGTGATGGAATTGTTATCTACACTGGTTCAATAAGTGCACTGAAACGTTTCAAAGATGATGTTAAGGAAGTGAGTGCAAACTTTGAATGTGGTATAAGCTTGACTAATGGTAATGACATTCAAGTAGGTGACGTTATTGAGGCGTTTGATGAGATAGAGATTAAACAAAAATTGTAAACGATATAATGTTGTGCCATAGGCACAGTAAAATTTAAGCATGTGCTAAGGGTCGGATACGGGTGGTAATCATCAAGTATGATTGGCGACTATAGCACGTGCTTTTGTTATTATAAATATGTCAGCATTGGATATTGTTATACTTATAATTGTAGGATTAGGAGCTCTTGTGGGTTTCTTTAGAGGATTTATCAAGCAATTAGCATCTATTCTTAGTTTGGTTGTAGGTCTTATGGTTGCTAAATCTTTTTACCTCTCCTTGACCTATTATATACACCCTCATTATGTGGAGTCATTAACTACAGCTCGTGTGATTTCTTTTATTGCAATCTGGATTATCATATCTATTGTTTTTGCTGTTGTGGCTTCTGTCATAACTAAAGGTCTTAATATCATTGCTTTGGGCTGGTTAAATCGTTTACTAGGTTTTGCCTTAGGAGGAGTGAAGTACTTTATTCTAATCAGCCTATGTATAAGCCTAATTGAGTTTATCGATTCTAATAATAAGTTAATTAGTGAAACAAAAAAGAGGGATTCAATGTTATACTATCCAATGAATAAAATAACAGAATCTTTTGTTCCTGTTGCAAAAAAAGCCTACGACTTTATGTTAACGGAATAAGAAAGTCTATATAGTATTATCTTTCAGATTTATAAAGAGTTAAAGATGACAGAACAAAACAAGTATGTAAAGAAATTTACAGAGAAAAAATATAAGTACGGATTTACCACAGATGTATATACTGAGGTAATTGATAAAGGATTAAATGAGGATGTAGTTCGTTTGATTTCTTCAAAGAAAAACGAACCCGAGTGGTTGTTGGAGTATCGGTTAAAAGCTTATCGTTTTTGGCTGACATTAGAGATGCCTAAATGGCCTCATCTTCGGATTCCTGAAATAGATTATCAGGATATATCCTATTATGCTGATCCAACGGCAGTAAAAGAGGGAGCACCCAAGAGTTTAGATGAAGTCGATCCAGAACTGCTAAAAACTTTTAATAAGTTAGGTATTCCTTTAGAAGAACAAATGGCCTTATCGGGTATTGCTGTTGACGCAGTAATGGATTCTGTTTCAGTTAAAACTACGTTCAAAGCTACATTAATGGAGAAAGGTATTATCTTTTGCTCCTTTAGTGAGGCCGTTAGAGAACATCCCGATTTAGTGAAAAAATACTTGGGTTCTGTTGTTCCTTATCGAGATAACTATTTTGCAGCATTAAATTCAGCTGTATTTTCAGATGGATCATTTGTGTACATACCTAAAGGAGTTCGTTGCCCCATGGAGCTGTCCACTTATTTTAGAATAAATTCGGCAGATACAGGACAGTTTGAACGTACTTTAATTATTGCTGAAGACGATTCTTATGTGTCTTACTTAGAAGGGTGTACTGCTCCAATGCGTGATACAAACCAACTTCATGCTGCCATTGTGGAAATTATTGTACACGATAGAGCTGAAGTAAAGTATAGCACTGTTCAAAACTGGTTCCCTGGTGATGCAGAAGGAAAAGGTGGAGTTTATAATTTTGTGACTAAACGAGGTCATTGCAAGGGGGTAGATAGTAAATTGTCTTGGACGCAAGTGGAAACAGGATCGGCAATTACCTGGAAATATCCTTCGTGTATTCTCTCAGGAGATCGCTCAGTAGGAGAGTTTTATAGCGTGGCTGTAACCAACCATTTTCAACAAGCCGATACAGGAACAAAAATGATTCATTTGGGGAAAGATACCAGCAGTACAATCATCAGTAAAGGTATTTCTGCGGGAAAAAGTGAAAATTCGTATCGTGGATTGGTTCGTGTGGGTAAGAATGCTGAGAATGCCCGGAATTATACGGAATGCGATTCTTTACTCTTAGGAGATAAGTGTGGAGCTCATACTTTCCCTTACATTGACATCCATAATGATACAGCCATTGTTGAACACGAAGCAACAACAAGTAAAATAAATGAAGATCAGATTTTTTATTGTAATCAACGAGGAATTGGAATGGAAGATGCAATAGGACTGATTGTCAACGGATATGCAAAAGAGGTAATTAATAAACTTCCTATGGAGTTTGCAGTTGAGGCTCAAAAATTACTTTCCATTTCATTGGAAGGTAGTGTGGGGTAACTAGCAATCAATAGGAATTCATATAAAATGACAGAACAATGTTAGAGATAAAAAATCTTGAAGCCAACATAGGTGAGAAAAAAATATTAAAAGGCATTAATCTTACAATTAATAAAGGTGAGGTGCACGCCATTATGGGACCTAATGGTTCAGGCAAGAGTACACTGAGTAGTGTGCTTGTTGGTAACCCTAATTTTGAAGTAGCTAAAGGTGAAGTAACCTTTATGGGAAAAAACCTTCTCGATATGGAGCCTGAAGTACGTAGCAAAGAAGGAATCTTCTTAAGTTTCCAATACCCTGTTGAAATACCGGGAGTAAGTATGGTTAACTTTATGCGTGCTGCAGTGAACGAACATCGCAAATATAAAGGAGAAGAACCTTTGACGGCTAGTGAGTTCTTAAAGCTTATGCGTGAAAAACGTGCTTTGGTAGAAATGGATAATAAGTTGACAGGACGCTCTGTGAATGAAGGTTTTTCAGGAGGGGAGAAGAAACGTAATGAAATTTTCCAAATGGCAATGTTGGAACCTAAGTTGAGCATATTAGATGAAACGGATTCCGGATTGGATATTGATGCTTTACGCATTGTTGCCGATGGGGTTAACAAATTAAGAACACCGGAGAATAGTGCCATTGTTATTACTCACTATCAACGTTTATTGAATTATATTAAACCGGATTTTGTTCACGTGTTGTATAATGGTAGAATTGTAAAATCGGCAGGTCCTGAATTAGCTCTGGAGTTAGAGGAAAAAGGATACGATTGGATTAAAGAAATAGAGAAGTAAGTATGCGGATAGAACAACAATATATAGATCTGTTTTCACAAGCTGAAGATATGATTTATAAGCACAGTCCTGATCTGCTGAATGCCCCTCGGGCCAAAGCTTTAGAGGATTTCAATAAAAAAGGTTTTCCTACTCGTAAGGAGGAGAACTATAAACATACTGATGTAGGAAAATATTTTGAACCCGATTATGGATTGAATCTGAATCGTTTATCCATTCCGGTTAATCCCTACGAGGTGTTTAAATGTAATGTACCCAATATGGAAACGGATGTTCACTTTGTGGTGAATGATAGTTTCTATTCAGGGGCAGAGAAGCCTGACTATGATTTACCTGAGGGAGTTATTTTTGGGGGCTTAAGTGAGGTGGCCAGAGAGCACCCTGAACTGTTAAAAGATTACTATGGTAAGATTGCCAACACAGAGGAAGATGCTATTGCTGCATTTAATACGGCTTTTGTACAAGATGGAGTGGTGTTTTACATCCCTAAAAATGTAATTGTTGAGCAACCCATACAATTGATAAATATTTTACGTGCCGATGTTGATTTCTTGATGAATCGTAGAATCTTGGTTATTGTAGGTGATAATGCTCAGGCGCGTTTACTTATATGTGACCATACGATGGATAATGTGAAATTCTTATCCACTCAGGTAGTTGAAGTTTTTGTGGGCGAAAATGCACAGTTTGATATGTATGAGTTGGAAGAGGTGCACACTGACTCGGTTAAGTTTAGTAATTTATACGTTCATCAGTCGGCAAATAGTAATGTATTGTTAAACGGAATGACTCTACATAATGGCGTGACCCGTAATACTACTAAAGTATTTTTAGAAGGAGAGGGAGCACATATCGACTTGTGTGGAATGGCTGTGATTGATAAAGAACAACACGTAGATAACAACACAGTGATTGATCATAAAGTGCCTAATTGTACTAGCAAGGAGTTATTTAAATATGTTTTAGATGATCATTCGGTTGGAGTATTCAATGGTTTAGTGTTGGTTCGCCCCGATGCACAGAAAACTTATTCAGAGCAGAGTAATCGGAACATTTGCTTAACAAAAGAGGCTAAAATGTATACTCGTCCTCAATTGGAAATTTATGCTGATGATGTGAAGTGTGGTCATGGTGCTACAGTGGGACAATTAGATATGAATGCTCTGTTCTATATGTGTACACGCGGAATTTCTCAGAAGGAAGCAAAACTACTCCTTATGTTTGCTTTTGTGAATGAGGTGGTGGATACAATAAGGCTTGAACCGTTAAAAGCTCGTCTGCACGAGTTGGTTGAGAAGCGTTTCAGAGGTGAACTCGGTGGTTGTAGAGAGTGTCGTTGTATCACCCGATAAAACTGATTCAATTTCTATGTATGATATAAATAAAATACGTGAGGATTTTCCTATACTTAGTCGTAAGGTATATGATAAACCTTTGGTGTATTTAGATAATGCTGCTACTGTTCAAAAGCCTCACAGTATGGTGGAGGTCTTAGTCAATGAGTATTTTTCTTGTAATGCTAACGTACACAGAGGAGTGCATTATCTATCGCAGAAGGCTACAGAACTTCACGAAGCTTCTCGGGAAGTGGTTAGTGCATTTATCAATGCCAAGAGTATAAATGAAGTTATTTTTACTCCTGGAACAACAGGTTCCATAAATATGCTGGCTTCCACCTTTGGACAAGGCTTTCTAAAAGAAGGCGATGAAGTGATTGTTTCAACTATGGAACATCATAGCAACATTGTGCCTTGGCAGCTTTTAGAAATAAACAGAGGGATAAAGCTTCGGGTTATTCCAATTTCAGATGCCGGAGAGTTAGACCTAGACGCTTTAGAACAGCTGATTTCTAAACGAACAAAACTGATTTCGATAGTACACATATCAAATGTATTAGGCACGATCAATCCCATCAAAAAAATCATTGATAGAGCACACGCTGATAACATTCCGGTATTGGTAGATGGAGCACAATCTATCTCCCACTTAAAAATAGATGTCCAAGCATTAGATGTAGACTTCTTTGCTTTTTCTGCACATAAAGCCTATGGACCTACAGGTGTAGGAGTGTTGTATGGTAAAGAAGAATGGTTAGATCGTTTACCTCCCTATCAAGGAGGAGGTGAGATGATTCAACGAGTGAGCTTTGAAGGAACTACCTTTAATGAATTACCTTTTAAGTTTGAAGCGGGTACACCCAATTTTGTGGGTACAACTGGTATGGCTAAAGCGTTGGAGTATATGCAAGACTTAGGCTTAGATGCTATTGCTCAACACGAACACGAGTTGTTGACATACGCCACACAACGCTTAAAAGAGGTTGAAGGGCTTCGTATTTATGGTGAGGCTCAAGAGAAAAGTAGTGTGATTTCTTTTCTGGTGGGAAATATTCATCCCTTTGATTTGGGTACTTTGCTCGATCGGCTAGGTATTGCAGTACGTACCGGACACCATTGTGCTCAACCCTTAATGGAACGATACGGTATTGAAGGAACAGTACGCGCTTCTTTTGCTTTATATAATACCAAGGAAGAGGTGGACGTCTTAGTAGAAGGAATTCAGCAAGTGTCGAAAATGTTTTAATATTAATATTGAATAATATGAAGAATCTATTATTACTAACTATTCTTATTGCTTTATTTTCTTGTTCCGGTGGTGCAAAGAAAAATCAAGCGACCGATGTGTCTGCAGACAATATAGAGGTTTCCGATGATATACAAATTTTTGATGATGGGCATTATGCTGAAAACTCATTGGATTATTGGGGCGTTTATCAGGGAATTTTACCTGCTGCCGATTGTCCCGGTATAGAGACGACTTTAACGATTAATGAAGATCATACTTTTAGTCTTAAATTGGTTTATATAGATCGCGATAGCTCTTTTGATAGTAGGGGTACGTATACTTTAGAGAAAAGCTATTTAACTCTAACCTTTACCAATGGAGAGGAAACAGAGTATTATTTTATAGGCGAAAATACGGCTACTCGCTTGACTGCCGATAAAGAGTTCATTGAAGGAGAATTAGCTACTCAATATGTTTTAACTAAAGTAGAATAATGTTTTTTATGACAAGATAAGGGGGAAACGGTGATAGTCATTCATAATGCTATACACCGTTTTTTTGTGAAAAATAAAATTGAAATCTTTTATGTTACTGTCACACTTTAATAATGATAATATCCTTGAGGCGGGTTGCGATGAAGCCGGCCGAGGATGTTTGGCGGGTTCTGTTTTTGCTGCAGCCGTAATTCTTCCTCCGGATTTCAAAAATGAGATTCTTACAGATTCTAAAAAACTTACCGGAAAAAAGCGGTATGAGTTACGTCCTATTATTGAGAAAGAAGCTCTTGCTTGGGCTGTAGGTGTTGTTGAGCCTAAAGAAATTGATAAAATAAACATCTTAAATGCCTCTTTTTTAGCAATGCATCGTGCCATAGAACAACTAAAGGTAAAACCGGAATATTTACTCATTGATGGGAATCGATTTAAACCATACAAAAAGATACCCTATTCCACCATTGTAAAAGGAGATGCAACCTATTTATCTATTGCAGCTGCCTCCATTCTAGCCAAGACTTATCGTGATGATTATATGAATGAGCTACATGCTCTCTATCCTCAATACGATTGGAATAATAATAAAGGGTACCCTACGAAAAAACATCGTCAAGGCATTAAAGAATTTGGAGTTACTCCCTACCATCGTGGCAGCTTTAATTTACTGGGAGAAGAAAAACAGCTATCCATTGACTTTTAATTTCGTCAATAAATTGTATTTCAACTCTTTTCGTGCGATAAAGTGTACTAAAGAATGTTGATTATCCTCGTTTTTCGTAACTTTGTGAAGAATTATTTGTTATCAAGTAGAAAAGTTATAAACAATATAAAAATAAGAATATGGAAAAGAAAGCACTCTTAGTTATCCTTGATGGATGGGGAATAGGAGATAAAGGTAAAGCAGACGTAATTTATAACACAGAAACTCCTTATTGGGACTATTTAGTGGAGAATTACCCTCATTCTGAACTACAAGCTAGTGGTGAAAATGTTGGGCTTCCTGATGGACAAATGGGTAACTCGGAAGTAGGCCATTTGAATATTGGAGGTGGACGTGTGGTTTATCAAGATTTGGTGAAAATAAACAAAGCCTGTGAAGATAACTCCATTGCTCAAATTCCTGAAGTGGTTGCTGCTTATACTTACGCCAAAGAAAATAATAAAAAACTACACCTATTGGGTTTGGTTTCAGATGGAGGAGTACACAGCTCTTTAGATCACCTGTTTAAATTATGTGAACTATCTAAAGACTACGGATTAGATAAGACGTTTGTACACTGTTTTATGGATGGGCGCGATACTGACCCTCAAAGTGGTAAAGGTTTTATTGAACAATTAGTTCAAAAGAACAGTGAAACATCAACACATATTGCTTCAATCATTGGTCGTTACTACGCAATGGATAGAGATAAACGTTGGGAGCGTGTAAGAGAAGCCTATGATTTACTAGTACATGGAGTAGGAAATAAAGCTACGGATATGGTTCAGGCAGTAGCAGAGTCTTATGCTGATGGAGTTACTGATGAGTTTATGAAACCCATTGTAAATAGTACGGTAGATGGAAAAATTGAAGAAGGTGATGTAGTTATTTTCTTTAATTTCCGCAACGACCGTGCCAAAGAATTGACCATTGTGCTGACTCAACAAAGTATGCCCGATCAAGGAATGGAGATTATTCCTAATCTGCAATATTACACTATGACTCCTTATGATGCAGAATTTAAAGGCTTACACATTCTATTCAATAAAGAAAATGTGGAAAATACATTAGGAGAATATGTTTCATCTAAAGGATTGAAACAACTTCATATGGCTGAAACAGAAAAATATGCACACGTAACCTTTTTCTTTAACGGGGGGCGTGAAGAGCCATTCCCCGGTGAAGATCGTATTTTAGTTCCTTCTCCAAAAGTTGCTACTTACGATTTGAAACCTGAAATGAGTGCTTACGAAGTGAAAGATAAATTGGTTGAGGCATTGAACAAACAAGAGTACAATTTTATTGTGGTGAACTACGCTAATGGTGATATGGTGGGGCATACCGGTGTATACGAAGCCATAGAGAAAGCCGTTATTGCTGTAGATGCTTGTCTTAAAGAGACAATAGAAACAGCAAAAGCAAATGGTTATGAAGCCATTGTTATTGCTGACCACGGTAATGCTGACCACGCATTGAATAATGACGGTACACCTAATACAGCACACTCTTTAAATCCTGTTCCTTGTATTTATGTAACTGAAAACAAAGAAGCGAAAGTGGGCAATGGTCGTTTGGCCGATGTGGCTCCAACCATTCTGAAAATTATGGGATTGGAACAACCTAAAGATATGACCGGTAAGGTTTTAATCTAACCTTGATTCGTTAAAATAAATTATTTTAATATACAAATATGCTCTTGCAAGTTATTGTAAGGGCATATTTTTACTTATGAAATAAAGCAATGATTGAAATAGGAAATGTTATTGTAACCCTGGATTTATTTAAGACTTTCTTTTTGTGTGACTTATCACATTGTAAAGGCATTTGCTGTGTTGAAGGAGATGCAGGTGCTCCTGTGGCAAAAGAGGAGGTAGAGTATTTAAAGGAAGTTTTACCTGTGGTGTGGGATGATTTAGCTCCTGAAGCACAAGAGTTAATCAATAAGCAAGGAGTTATATATACCGATGAAGATGGTGAGTTGGTTACTTCTATTGTAAATGGTAAAGATTGTGTGTTTACTTGTTATGATGCTGATGGAACCTGCTTTTGCTCCATTGAAAAAGCATATAGAGAAGGGAAAACATCCTTTTATAAACCTATTTCTTGTCATTTATATCCCAT
>CAZOVL010000077.1:0-14162 GCA_964583185.1 uncultured Bacteroides sp.
CTACTTTGTTGTGAACGGCTAGGCCCCATTAAAATATCAAATCCTGAAATACTGCCT
Organism: uncultured Bacteroides sp.; assembly: GCA_964583185.1. Taxonomy (GTDB): domain Bacteria; phylum Bacteroidota; class Bacteroidia; order Bacteroidales; family Bacteroidaceae; genus Bacteroides_E. The sequence goes on from CAZOVL010000077.1 coordinate 58, forward strand.
GGAGCTCTGAAATTTTTCACCTTTTGTGTGTTTACAGTAAAGGCTAATCTAAATTGATCTCCCACAGCAACTACATCTGGAGCAGATGCAGTAAAAGTAGGTTTCTCATCTGCCTGCAATGTCTGAAAAGCCAGAATTGAGAAAAAAAGAAGAAAAACCATTTTTATCTTTTGACTATATTTCATTGTTTTATTCATTACCAATTCTTGTCTAATTTACCGCCTTGAATAACCTGTTGTTGCTTTTTAACTTTGTCTTGAACATCTTTTTCTTCTTGAAGAACTGCATTCAATAGTTGCTCAGCATTCTCTTTGGACATTTCCTCTTCATTCGACTGTGGAGGTTGTTGTTGATTTTCCTGTTGTTCCTGATTTTGCTCTTGTTGCTCTTCCTGCTCTTGTTGCTGCTCCTCATTTTCTTTGTTATCATCTCCCTGTTGATCTTGGTTTTGTTCCTGATCTTTCAGCATTTTCTGTGCAAGAGCCAAGTTATATCGAGTTTCATGGTCTCTAGGATTATTCCGTAACGATTCTTTATAGGCTTCAACTGCTTTACCATAATCTTCCGCTGCATGAAAAATAACCCCCATATTGTGGTATATTTCTCCCAAACGGTCCTTGTCTTTTTCAATTTTAGTAGCAGTAACATATTGTTCCATCGCTTCTTCAAATTTATGTTGTTGAGTTAGCGTATTTCCCAAGTTATTCATAGCCACTGTTGATTGTGGGTTGGCATCAATCGCTTTTCTATAATTTACTTCAGCATTAATAAAAGTACTATCCTTAAAGTTCTTATTTCCTTTACGAATGTAGTCTCTCTCTGCCTTTTGTGCCATACAGAGAGGAACAGATAAGAAAAATAGGAATATAAGTAATAAGCGAATCATATTATTCATAAATATATTTTTAAGCATCTTTTTTAGGAGTAAACAATCTTATATTTTTCAATAATGGATTTCTTTTCTCTAAAATCAGTAACTCAATTAGAAGAAGAAGGAAAATAATCCAGGCAATTACTTGAAACTGTTCATTGTATTCGGTGTAAACCTCCGTCTCAATATCTGCTTTGGCCATTTTATCTATCTCTTTTGAAATTGTCCGTTGTGCAGTATTTGTATTATCCACACGAACATAAATACCATTTCCTTCTTGAGCTATTTTCTTACACATCTCTTCATTCATACGAGTAACAACCACATTTCCATCCCGGTCTTTCATAAATTCATTGGTTCCTTGAACTGGAATTGGAGCTCCTTCGGGAGTACCCATACCCAAAGCGTGAATTTGTATTCCCTTTTCTTTGGCTTTTTTAATTGCTTCATCCACACCTCCTTCGTGATTCTCACCATCGGTAATTAAAACAATGGCACGTCCCACTTCCTCTTGCGATGTAAAACTGCGTGTTGCTAAACTGATGGCTGCACCTATGGCAGTACCTTGTTTGGATAAAAGCGTAGGATCAATGGTGTTTAGAAACATTTTAGCCGAAACATAGTCGTTTGTAATGGGAATCTGAGTAAAAGCATCCCCAGCAAATACAATCAATCCTACTTTATCATTTTTAAGCTGATCAACCAGTCGGGATATTAGGTTCTTGGCTTTTTCCAAGCGACTAGGCTTAATATCCTCTGCCAACATAGAGTTTGATATATCCAAAGCAATGATAACTTCTACTCCAGTGCGTGTTACTGTTTCCAACTTGGAACCAAATTGAGGGCGTGCCAATAACACACTGAAAAGAGCAATAGCAGTCAATACAATACCAAACTTAACATCCGGTCTGCGTTTAGAAACCTCAGGCATAAGCTGTGCCATTAAATCAACATCTCCAAACGAACGTATGGCTTTTCTACGTTTATAGTTTGAATAAAGATAAAACACCACTAAAAGAGGTATTAATATCAATAAATATAAATAGTCTGGTTCTTGAAATCGAAACATATTATTTTTTCTCTTTTTTAATCTTCAACCAACCGTTAAGGTATTCTCTTTAATATTGTATTGCGTAAAACAACTTCTGCCAGAATTAATAAGAAAGCAATTAAAGCAAAGATTTTATACTCTTCCGATTTAGAGCTAAACTCTTTAACATTAAGCTTTGTTTTCTCTAACTGGTCTATTTCCTGATAAACTTCTTTCAGCTTATCTGTACTTGTAGCTCTAAAATACTTGCCATCTGTTGTACCTGCAATTTGCTTCAACACATCTTCATCAATTTCAACAGGAACATTAACATACTTAATTGTATTTCCTATAGGATATGGATACGGAGCCATACCATTGGTGCCAACACCTACCGTATATATACGTATACCAAAAGTCTTAGCTATTTCAGCTGCAGTTAAAGGGGAAATATCTCCTCTGTTATTACTACCATCAGTTAGTAAAATAATAACTTTAGACTTAGCTTGACTATCTTTTAAACGAGTAACCGCATTAGCAATCCCCATCCCAATGGCAGTACCATCTTCAACAAGTCCCGCTTTAATGGTTTCAAAAAGATTCAAAACCATTTTATGATCTGATGTCAAAGGACACTGTACAAAAGCTTCTCCGGCAAAAATAACTAATCCAATGTTATCATTTGGACGACTATTGATAAACTCTGCAGCAACATCTTTGGCTGCTTCTAAACGATTGGGTTTAAGGTCTTCAGCCAACATACTTGTAGAAACGTCAACCGTCATAAGAATATCAATACCTTCTATTTCACTGTTTTTCCAACTATCTGTACGTTGTGGCCTTGCCAAAACTATAATAATACAGATTAAAGCCAGAATTCGTAAAACGAACGGCAAATGTATGATGTAATTCTTATAACTCTTAGGAGTATGAGCATACACCCTTGCATCAGAGATTTGAAGTGCTGCCTCGCTTCTTTGATACTTAAGTATATACCATATAATATACGGTATAAGTAAAAGAAGTAAAAATAGATATTCTACATTAGCAAAATACATGCTATAATTATTTTATTTATTAAAACTATGCTATAATGAGCAATAGCTGTTTCACTATATATATTAATAACCCAATTAGAGTTGCAGAGAAAGCAACAATTCCTACACCGATGAAAATCTTTGTTCTAAGAGATCGTTTCTCTATCACTTTAATTTCAGTTGGAGCTGCTTTTTCTTCTTCTGTCAATTCTTTTTTAGTTTCATTAATGAAGTCAATTGCATTAATTAAACTAGCATCCTTTTCATTCATCAAAGGATCGTGTTTAGCGAACTTAACCAAGTCGGCTGTTTGCAACAATTCATTCAAATCTTTCAGTGCCTCTTTATCTTCAATCCCCTGAAGTTGTTCAATGATTTCCGATGTAATCATTTCTGTTGCATTTATCTCAAACCGATCATTGATATATTTGCGAATTGCATTAGTAAGCTCTGTGTAGTACTCCTTCGCCCTTCCTTCTTGTCTCCAGATTTTCTCATTTTTAATCTCCTCTATCTCTTTAAGAGCCGTTTCGTGTGCCGGAAGCTTAGGTTCAACCTTTACCCAACGTATAATTGGCTCGTTATCTCTTAATCGCATAATTAAATAGTAAATTAAGTAGATTACCGGAGCTAAAAACAGAAAACAAAGAATAAATAAATACCAATCACTCCAAACAAAAGGAGTTTTCATTATCTCTTTTTGTCCAAAGAACTGATCCATATTTAAGGTATCAACAGGCATGGAATAAACCTTCAAAGCTAAAGCATTTGATTCGTATTTCACGCTATCTATGAATACCTCAAAAGGTGGAATATAGTATAAAGCGGAATCAAAAGAAGTTATGATGTACTCTTGTTTAACTTCCATCATCTCTTTATTATTATGGAAAAGAGTATCTGCTTTTGAAACCTCTAATACCTCAACTCCACGAATTAATGTATCGGGATATTGGGGGAATAGTATATTCTGTTTGCTTCCTGCAAAAACCTTTAAATTAATCTTTGCCTGTTCACCTATCAGAATTTCTAAGGAATCAATAGAAGCTTCTACTGAAACCGATTGTGCTTTGGTGAATGCAGAAAAGCAGAAAAGCAAAAGGAATGCATAAAGTATTTTTTTCATTATCAATCTTAATTTCTTTTTGCAAATAGGCTAAGTAATGATCTTACATAATCATCATCTGTCCGAATAGAGACTGAATCCACACTAGTTTGAGTAAAAACCTGCTGTAAATTCTCTTGTTTATCCTTCCACCATTTGTGGTGTGCATTTCTAATGGCTCTGGACGAAGTATCAATCAATTGTTCGTGCCCGGTTTCCGCATCTTTAATTTTCATTAACCCAATGGCTGGCAATTCTGCAACTCTACGATCGTACACCTGAATGGCTACAATATCGTGCTTACGATTTGCTATGGTCAAGGCATCCTTAAAGTCCTTTTGGTCAATGAAGTCCGATAAAACAAAAGCAGTACAACGTCTTTTCATTACGTTGGTTAAATACTCCAATGCTTGTGCTATATTTGTTCTTCTACTCTCAGGTTTGAAATCAATCAACTCACGAATGATGTAAAGGATGTGTTTTCTTCCTTTTTTAGGGGGTATAAACTTTTCTATTTTATCTGAAAAGAAAATTACACCTATCTTGTCATTATTCTGAATGGCAGAAAAAGCCAATGTAGCAGCCACTTCTGTTACCATATCACGTTTCATTTGCTTTATGGTACCAAACTCCAAACTTCCAGAAACATCCACTAAAAGCATCACCGTTAATTCTCGTTCTTCTTCAAACACCTTAATGTAAGGACGATTAAAGCGAGCGGTTACATTCCAGTCGATGTCACGAATATCATCGCCGTATTGGTATTCACGCACCTCAGAAAAGGCCATACCTTTTCCTTTGAAAGCCGTATGATATTCTCCTGCGAAAATATTACTTGATAATCCACGAGTTTTGATTTCAATCTGTCTAACTCGCTTCAGTATATCTAGTGTATCCATGTTTCATTGAGATTAAAAGTGAATAAAACCAATTTACTCTCAACTAAAATCAAGGTACTTCAACTTTATTTAATACTTGACTTACTATTTCATCCGAAGTTACATTATTAGCTTCCGCTTCATAACTTAAACCAATGCGGTGACGCAACACATCGTGAGCCACAGCACGTACATCTTCAGGGATAACATATCCTCTACGTTTGATGAACGCATAAGCACGAGCAGCTAATGCTAAATTGATTGATGCACGAGGAGAACCACCAAAATCAATATAGTGTTGAAGATCTTTCAAGTCATACTTTTCAGGGAAACGAGTAGCAAAAACAATATCTACAATGTATTTTTGAATTTTCTCATCAATGTATACTTGTTTCACAATTTCTCTTGCCTTAAGAATCTCATCAGCGGCTAATATTGCCTTAACATCTTGAGATTTTCCTGTAATATGATGGTTAATGATTAGTTTTTCCTCTTCGTGTTTAGGATAATCAATCGTAACCTTAAGCATAAAACGGTCTACTTGAGCTTCTGGTAAAGGATATGTTCCTTCTTGCTCAATTGGGTTTTGAGTAGCTAATACTAAAAAAGGCTTAGGTAAAGTAAAAGTCTCTTTACCAATGGTAACTTGCCTTTCTTGCATTGCCTCCAACAAAGCACTTTGTACTTTGGCAGGAGCACGGTTAATTTCATCTGCTAAAACAAAGTTGGCAAAGATAGGTCCTTTTTCAACTAAAAAGTTCTCTTCTTTCTGACTATAAATTAATGTACCAATAACGTCAGCAGGTAATAAATCCGGAGTAAACTGTATTCGGTTATATTTAGCATCAATTAAGGAGGCTAATGTTTTAATAGCCAATGTTTTTGCTAACCCGGGAACTCCTTCCAACAATACGTGTCCATCCGATAGTAAACCTATTAATAAGGATTCAACTAAGTGTTTTTGTCCAACAATTACCTGATTCATTCCTGCAGTTAAGTTGGTAACAAACGCACTTTGACTCTCTATTCGTTCATTTAATTCGCGAATATCTATTGATTCAGCCATATAATTTATTTTTGTATTTGTTTGATTTTAAAATTAACAATTATTTGAAACTCCGATAAAAAGGAGGTTCTAAAATTTTCAATCTCAAAAATACACTATATAATTAATGACTACAATTATTTGCGTTTAAAAAAGATAAAAACAAATTCCTTTTTATTAAAAAAACACCCTTTGTTTAACAAATTATCAAGTACAACTCGTTTTTTTAATAATTACACTGAGGTTTGTTCTTGAATCTTCTTTTTCACCTCCTTCTATTCATCCTCATATCTTTATTTATATAAAAAAGAATTCCGGTTCCTTCCTTTCAGAATACGCCTTAACAAACTTTTTGGAGGCCATGGAATAAAGCATTCCTTTAAATTTTCTGGAGTCTTCCGGACAAACATAAATACACCGACCACAAGATATACAACGTGTTTTATCCGTTTTTTGTGGATTTTCTTTAGGAATAGCTTGTGTAGGACAGTTCCTTACACATTTGCCACAAGCAGTACAGGTTTTATCTGCTGTTGGATACAGTGGAACAGATTTAGGCTCCTTATAAGGTTTATTTCCTTTCACTTCAAGAAGTGGAAACCCCTCTTTATTCAACAGATTGGGTAGATTTTTAATTGACTGATATCCAAACTCTTTCGCACTATTTAAGTCAGATGAATCAGGTCTGTTGCTTCCTACTTTAGGAAAAATGGAGTGTTGTCCAATAAACGCTCCCGCAGAAATAATTTTGAATTGATTGGATGCTACAATGTCACGAAGTTCTAAAAGTGCATCATCGTACTCCCTGTTTCCATAAACACATACAATAATGGCAGGAGTTTGACTTCCTTTAAACTGCTTCAATGCTTCCACTGAAATTTGAGGAATGCGACCCGCAAAAACCGGAAAACCAAAGACAACCAATTCATTTGGATTAAACACAACCTCTTCACTCTTACCTAAGGTAATGTTATACTCTTGTATATCGGTACAATTAACTCCTTCGGCTATTGCTTTAAGAACTCTTTTAGTTGTATTTGTAGCACTAAAATAAACCAAATTTACTTTTTCCACACTCATTGTATTATATCTTTTGTTTTAGTCTTAAATATAGAAATAAAAAACGGAGTCTTATTAAAAACTCCGTTTGAATATCTTTTACCTCTTAATAAGGGGTTAACATTTGATGTTCAACTCATCCAATACCTTCCGAATGGCTTCAAATGTTTTAATGCGTGTTGGAATTAATGGAAGACGCAATTTGTTTTCAATCATTCCCATAGCATTTAAAATACATTTAACACCTGCTGGGTTACCATCTACAAAAAGTAATTTAAACAACTCTGTAAATCGGTGGTGAATGGTTAAAGCATTAGCATAGTCTCCTTGTAAGGCTAAACGAGTCATTTTACTAAACTCTCTGGGAAAGGCATTGCCAATCACCGATATAACACCTACAGCACCTAATGTAATTAAAGGGAAAGTAAAACCATCATCACCCGAAATTACATCAAAACCATCGGGTTTGTTTTTTATTATATCATCCATTTGCGTAAAGTTACCTGAGGCTTCTTTTACAGCTATTACATTTTTAAAATCTCTGGCAATACGGAGTGTGGTTTCAGCAGTCATATTTGTTCCTGTTCTTCCGGGAACATTATATAACACAATAGGTAGCTTTGTAGCAGAAGCTATGGCTTTATAGTGTTGATATATCCCTTCCTGAGAGGGCTTGTTATAATAAGGAACCACTGAAAGAATGGCATCTACACCCGTGAAATCTTCTTCTTGTAATTGTTTAACTAATGCACGTGTATTATTTCCACCCACACCCAGAAGTATAGGTATTTTTCCGTTTACTCGTTGAATGACGGTTTCTTTAACTAATAACTTCTCTTCATCACTTAATGTAGGAGTTTCAGCTGTTGTTCCAAGAACACAAAGAAAATCAGTATTATTTTGTAGCTGGTAATCCACCATTCGGATTAATGCATCTAAATCAATACTTTCATCATCCTTAAATGGGGTAATCAAAGCGACCCCCATTCCTTTCAATCTAGTTTGTATCATGAATTGTATATCTGTCTATTCGTGAAATTTCAATTATTGCAAAAATACTAATATTTTCAATTTAGAGAACATATATAACACAAAAAAAAGAATGTTTACAGAAATCTGTTAGCTAATAAGGGTTAAAAACTCTTCTTCTGTTACAATACGAACTCCTAATTTTTCAGCTTGTTTAAATTTGGATGGCCCCATATTCTCTCCGGCTAACACAAATGATGTTTTTGAAGAAATACTTCCCACATTTCTTCCTCCATTTAACTCAATCATCTCTTTATATTCGTTTCTAGAGTGTTGATGAAATACACCACTGATTACAATGCTCAATCCGGCTAATTTATCTGTTTTCTCAGCTAATACTTGTTCGTCTTGTTTCATTTGCAATCCGGCAGCTTTTAATTGATTAACCAAATTTAAATTGGCTTCATCAGAGAAGTAGTGTTGAACACTCTCTGCTATTTTCTCACCAATCTCATCAATATTCTTCAGTTCATCCAACGAGGCCTTTTCTATTTCTTCTATTGTAACTAATGCTTGAGCTAATTTTTTTGCTACTGTTTCACCTACAAATCGTATTCCTAAGGCATAAATTACTCGTTCATAAGGAGTTTCCTTACTTTTTTCAATACTTTCAATAATATTTGTAGCTGATTTTTCTCCCATTCGTTCCAAACCTAAAATATCCTCCTTCTTCAGTGAGTACAAATCAGCCGGGTTATGAATAAGGCCTAAGCGATAAAATAGATCAATGGTTTCCGGTCCTAATCCATCAATATTCATTGCTTTTCTACTTATAAAATGTTCTATTCGCCCTTTTATTTGTGGTGGACAAGAAGATTCATTGGTACAATAGTGGTTGGCTTCCCCTTCAACCCGCTCCAATAAAGTGCCACATTCAGGACAATGTGTAATAAAAGTAACTTTTTCACCTATCGCCGAACTACGTGCAGATAAGTCGACACCTGTTATTTTAGGTATAATTTCACCTCCTTTTTCCACATAAACCCAATCGCCTAAATGTAAATCCAACTTATTGATAATGTCTTCATTATGCAGAGAAGCTCTTCGTACCGTAGTTCCTGAAAGCTGAACCGGTTCCAGGTTTGCCACAGGTGTAATGGCTCCTGTACGCCCTACCTGATAAGTTACTTCATTTAATTTAGTAATGGCTTCTTCAGCCTGAAACTTGTAAGCAATGGCCCAGCGAGGAGATTTTGCTGTATATCCTAGTTCTTCTTGTTGAGATATGCTGTTTACTTTTAACACCACACCATCTGTGGCTACAGGGAGATTTTTACGTTCCTCGTTCCAATAAGTTAAAAATGCAAGTGTTTCATCAATGTTTCTGGCTAGTTTAGTTGCTGAAGAGATCTTAAATCCCCATTTTTTAGCTTCCATCAAATTTTCAAAATGGGTATCAAAGGGTAAATTATCTCCCATTAAAGCATAGAGATACGCATCTAGTTTTCGAGAAGCAACAATTGAAGAGTCAAGCAATTTAAGCGTTCCTGAGGCCGCGTTTCTTGGATTGGCAAACAAAGGCTCCTCTCGTGCCTCTTTCTCCCGGTTAAGTGATTCAAATACGCTCCAGGGCATTAATATCTCACCACGTATCTCAAACAAATCAGGATAACTATCTCCCTGTAGTACCAATGGAATACTTTGAATGGTTTTAACATTTGTAGTTACATCATCACCCTGAACTCCATCACCACGGGTTACTGCCTTAACCAATCGGCCTTTTTCGTATGTTAAAGAAATGGATGTTCCATCGAATTTTAACTCACAGCACATTTCAAATGAATCGCTCAATAATTTTTCAGTACGAGAGTAAAAGTCCTGAACCTCCTCCTCGGAATAGGTATTAGACAATGAAAGCATCGGGTATTGATGTTTTACCTGATTAAATTTATTGCTTATGTCACTGCCTATTCGTTGTGTAGGTGAATTCGGATCAGAAAACTCAGGATGTTGCTCTTCTAAAACTTGTAGCTCTTTTAATAAATCATCAAATTGCTTATCAGATATGCTGGGATGATTCAGTATGTAATAATTGTAATTGTGCTGATGAAGGTCGTTACGTAACTTCTCTATTTGGTCTTTTACACTCATAGTTTCAATAAATCTTATAACAACAAAAATAGGCTTTCTATTTGAATATTTGTACTTTTGCAGTCAAAATAAAGACTTATGCATATTGACATATTAACTGTTTTGCCTGAGATGATAGAGGGTTTTTTCAATTGCTCCATAATGAAGAGAGCACAAACCAAAGGCTTGGCAACTATTAAAATACATAATTTAAGAGATTACACGGGAGATAAACACCGCAGAGTGGATGATTATCCTTTTGGTGGTTTTGCCGGTATGGTAATGAAAATTGAACCCATTGATCGTTGTATTACTGCTCTAAAATCTCAAAGAAATTACGATGAAGTGGTTTTCCTAACTCCTGATGGTCAGGTTTTTGACCAACCTATGGCTAACCAATTGTCTCTACAACAAAACTTAATTCTTTTGTGTGGTCATTTCAAAGGTATTGATTATAGAATTCGTGAACATCTCATCACAAAGGAGATTAGTATTGGAGACTATGTTTTGACAGGTGGTGAATTGGCTGCTGCTGTTGTGGCCGACGCTGTAATTAGATTAATACCAGGTGTTATTTCTGATGAACAATCAGCCTTATCCGACTCATTTCAGGATAATCTGTTAGCCGCTCCTGTTTATACTCGTCCTGCAGAATATAAAGGATGGGAAGTTCCTGAAGTTCTTTTATCCGGTCACGAAGCAAAAATCAAGGAGTGGGAAATCAAACAATCCTTAGAACGAACCAAATCTTTACGTCCAGATTTACTAAAAAACAAATAACATTACTGTACAATAAAATTATCAATAAGTAGTAAAATTATTGTCTCTTAAATGTTAAGATAGAAGGATTTTTGTGCATAAAAGAAGAAGTACTAAGAGAAGATCTTTTCTTTGATCCAATTCATTTTTACATCCTAAACCATCTAAATTTTAACTCGAATAATTTTAATAAATAAAAAAGGAGGCTATTAGTATAAACCTCCTTTTACTTACTTAAAGTGCGCGAATAGATATATCAATATATTATTACACATCTAGTCGCCCAATAATATCTTGAATAGAGTCAAACTTATGTCTTATCAAATAATTTTCTATACCCTCTAAAATATCTATAGTAGCAGTAGGCTCAACAAAGTTTGCTGTTCCTATTTGGATAGCGGATGCACCTGCTAAAAAGAACTCAATAGCATCGTAGGCATTACTAATTCCTCCCATACCAATGACGGGTATTTTTACCATCCTTGATGCTTGCCAAACCATACGTAAAGCTACAGGTTTTACGGCAGGACCTGATAATCCTCCGGTAACAGTAGACAAAATTGGACGACGTTTTTCTGCATCAATAGCCATACCTAAAAGTGTGTTGATTAATGAAATACTATCAGCACCACAATCTTCAGCTATTTTTGCAAACTCGGTAATATCAGTAACATTTGGAGATAACTTAACAATCAATGTCTTATTATAAGCCTTACGTACAGCGGTTATTACTTTTGCAGCCGATTCAGGGCATACGCCGAAAGCCATACCTCCTTCTTTTACATTTGGACAAGAAATATTTAACTCAATGGCAGGTACGTGCTCCAAATCACCTACAATCTGAGCCGTTTCAACATAATCCTCCAAAGTAGATCCCGAAACATTTACAACAATGGCTGTATCTAAATCTTTAATGCGTGGATAAATAACATCTTTAAAGTAATGAACTCCTTTATTTTGCAAACCAACAGCATTCAACATCCCTGCAGGCGTTTCTGCCATACGTGGATATGGATTTCCTTCGCGATGAAGCAAAGTGGTTCCTTTTACAACAATACCACCCAACCTGTTTAAGTCTATGAAATCAGCATACTCTTCTCCATATCCAAATGTACCCGAAGCAGTCATTACCGGGTTTTTAAGCTCTAAGTTGCCTATATTAACTTTTAAATCTACCATAATAACTCTTTTGTATTAAAAACAGGTCCTTCAGTACAAGTACAAACATTTCCTTTGGTTGTTTCTTCAACACAGCATAAGCAAGCTCCGATACCACAAGCCATCATATTCTCCAACGACACCTCACAGTCAAAGCCTTTTTCTTTAGCTAGAGTAGCTACCGCCTCCATCATAGGACGTGGACCACAAGTATATACTTTATCAAAGGTTTCTTCTTTAAACACGCTGTGATGCGTTACAAACCCTTTTTCACCCTCACTACCATCTTCTGTTGTAGTAAAAACACGGCCAAACTTCTTGAAGTCATTAATTTGCAATAAATCTTTATCTGTTCTGGCTCCTAACAGAAATGCTGGGTTAAATCCTTGTTTTTTGAGCACAGCACCTAGGAATAAAAGAGGAGCAACTCCCACACCACCACCTACTAATAATAGTGATTCTGAGGTGTCCTGGGGTATAGTAAATGTAGATCCTAAAGGGAACAGAGTGTTTATGGTTCCTCCAACCTTTACTTCTGCTAACTTTTCAGTCCCTTTTCCTACTTTTTGAATTAAAAACCAGACCTCATTTTTGTCATAGTCCACGTAATTAATAGATATTGGACGTCGGAGCATAACTTTTGGTTCATTATCTACCCGTAATTGGGCGAACTGACCGGGTAACATAGGAGGTAATTTACTTTTATGAGTAGTAACAAGTAAAACGTAGTTGGCATTTAATTCCTCACGATGCTTAACCTCTAAGTCTAAAATTGTTTTATTCATTGTAAAGAAGCGTTGTTTTTTCGATATACAAAGATACAATCAAAATCAATGAAAAACAGATGAAAATATATTATTTGTCACCTTTATAGACTTCAAAGGTATTGTCATCGAAAAAAATTCTTACTTCAACAATTTTTCGAGCAGGCTTTTCTATATACTTAACACGTTGAGAAACAACTGGATTACTATCTTTTTGAGTGTATTCTAATGGCATTTCCTTGCGAAATTCCGAAGAGCTTGTACCTTCTATTGGTTTTTTTTGCTCAAAATCGAATAAAGGACCTGCAGAAGATATAGTAGAAGTTGTTTTTTCCATCATATTACCTTCACCATATAATAACCAGTGGAGAGAAATAGAGTTATATGCTTGATGAATTTTCATTATGACTTCCAAGCTAGGATTGTTTCTTCCACTAAGTATGTGCGATAAAGTAGACTGTTGTATGCCTATACTTTCAGCGAAAGCACTAGAGGTCAAATCGGATTGCTCCATTATTTTTTTTATCCTGTCTTTTATTTCCACCATAATGCACCCCTTTCAAATTATACTTCTTAATGCAAATATAATACAAATATGAAATATTACAAGAGTAAAATCACAAAAAGAAAGAAAATGTATCACAATTAGAATTGTAAATACACTTATGTAATAATCAAATCAAGTTACATTTGTGTATAGGTATATTACAGTTGTATTTTATCCAATAATTAAATAAACTATTACTTTATATAATTAATACTATATAACTAATAACTAGCTAATTAACTTATGTAAATATCCGAAACGTCTAATTATTTACAAAAGTAAAGCAATAGCTCAAACTTTATTAAAGTTTAGATTTATATTTAATATGTATATATGTGAATATTAGTACTATAAATTAAACATTTTAGAATATTAATAATGAAAATAAAGTATGTGTTATGTAATAATACGAATGTAATACCCTTTGAGAATAATTCCTTAAAAGAATAAATATAGAATGATCCACTCCCCTATTTATTTACATAAGTATTACTGTATCACATTTGACATCAATACATTTGTGATACTTAAAAGAATAAAGAAAAGAATTAATTCCCGCTTATTTTTACAAGCGTAATATTTCAATGAAAATAAAAACAAGAAATTTGAATTTTCTTATTCAAAGAGATACAAAAATAAAAAATGAAGTGTTTTTACTAATTCGATTTCCTTGCGTTTTTTTCAACACTTCACCCAAGTCTACAGAAAAAAGCGATAGATTAAGTTTTAGAATTTTCCTTTTATTGCTATTATTAC
>CAZOVL010000078.1:0-13165 GCA_964583185.1 uncultured Bacteroides sp.
TTCCCTTATCTCCATAGGTCATATACAGATAATTCGTTAAATCGGGGTGTTCTGATGCTATGGTATTGATGCGCTTTACTGCAGGTAAAACACCTAAAGCTTTACGATGTGCACGAACCACCAAGTTCTCTTTCTCCATATTACCCTTGGGATTAAGAACAAAACGAGCAATTTGGAAGTCTGAGAAACCAAGACGCTTGGCTTCACGTAAAACATCTTCGGGAATATCGGCAATCTCATGGTATTCTTTTAGTTTTTGACTAAAGTCAACAATATTTTTCAGTTTGTTCAAGAACCAAGGATCAATCTTTGTCAACTCATTCAAGCGCTCTATGGTGTACCCTTTTTCCAAAGCTTCAGAGATGGCAAAAATGCGCAAATCAGTTGGATTAGCTAATTCTTCATCTAGGTCATCAAAATGCACTCCTGTATTACCCACAAAACCGTGCATACCTTGTCCAATCATACGGAGCCCTTTCTGTATCACCTCTTCAAAAGAGTGACCAATGGACATAATCTCTCCTACCGACTTCATACTGGAACCAATTTCACGAGAAACACCCGCAAACTTAACCAAGTCCCAACGTGGAATTTTACAGATTAAATAATCCAAAGTAGGAGCTACATAAGCTGAGTTAGGTGTACCCATCTCTCCAATTTGATCTAGCGTATAGCCTAGTCCTATTTTTGCTGCAACAAAGGCCAAAGGATATCCTGTTGCTTTTGAAGCCAAGGCAGATGAACGGCTCAACCTTGCATTTACCTCAATCACACGATAATCATTGCTTTCAGCATTAAAGGCATATTGAATGTTACACTCACCAATAATGTTTAGATGACGAATACACTTCACAGATATTTCATTCAACAACTTAAGTTGCTCTTCATTCAACGTACAAGTGGGAGCCAACACTATGGATTCTCCGGTATGGATGCCCAGCGGATCGAAGTTCTCCATTCCGGCTACTGTAAAGCAGTGATTATTGGCATCGCGAATCACCTCAAATTCTATCTCTTTCCACCCTTTGAGCGACTCTTCTACCAATATTTGTTTAGAGAAAGTAAAAGCACTTTCTGCTAATTCTAGAAATTCATTCTCGTCCTTACAGATTCCACTACCTAAGCCACCTAAAGCATATGCGGCACGAACCATTACCGGATAACCTATTTTTTGAGCTGCTTTTAAAGCATCTTCTATGTTTTCTACTGCTTGGCTAACAGGAGTCTTTACCTCTATTTCATCTAGCTTTTTAACAAACAAATCCCGGTCTTCAGTTTCCATAATGGTATCGACTGAAGTACCTAATACTTTCACATTGTATTTAGCAAGTGTACCATTCTCATACAATTCCGCTCCACAGTTTAAAGCCGTTTGTCCTCCAAAGGCCAAGAAAATGGCATCGGGACGCTCTTTCTTTATAATCTCTGTGACAAAATGAGTAGTTACAGGAAGGAAATAAACGGTATCTGCTATTCCTTCAGAGGTTTGAATAGTTGCAATATTGGGGTTAACTAAAACCGAGTGAATGCGTTCCTCTTTCAATGCTTTTAGTGCTTGAGAACCTGAATAATCAAATTCTCCGGCTTGTCCAATCTTGAGTGCTCCTGACCCTAGGACAAGAACTTTTTTAATTTCCTTATCTACCATGCTTAAATATTATATATAATGTGTTATCTAAATTGCAAAAAAAAAGCGTTACCCCTAAGGATTAACGCATCTTATTAAATTATCATCATTTTTGGAAGGAAGTAAGAACTCGTCTTGAGTGTTAATTTCAAAACCAGATACACATCCTATTCCTATTATTTTCTGACGAATCATTACCTACATCAAAGTTTATGCAAAGTAAGGACTAATTTCACATATTACAAATAAAAGTCCAATCTTTTTGTGTACTTTTGCAGAAATAATAATTCAAGAATATTCGTAATTTATGGAGACAGTTGTTAGTGGCATACGCCCCACAGGAAACTTACATTTAGGAAATTATTTTGGTGCTGTAAAAAACTTCTTGCAAATGCAACAAGATTATAAATGCTTGTTTTTTATTGCAGATTGGCACTCTTTAACTACAACAGGTAAACCGGAAAACATTATACAGAGTGCACGTACTATATTGGCTGAATATTTAGCATCCGGGTTAGATCCGGATATTTCAACCATTTATGTGCAAAGCGACGTCAAAGAGGTTTTAGAGCTTTATCTTTACCTCAATATGAATGCTTACCTGGGAGAGTTGGAACGTACCACTACTTTCAAAGAAAAAGCACGTCAGCAGCCTAACAATGTAAATGCAGGATTACTGACTTATCCAACATTAATGGCTGCGGATATTCTTATTCATAAAGCCATAAAAGTTCCTGTTGGTAAAGACCAAGAACAAAATATGGAGATGGCTAGAAGATTTGCTCGTCGTTTCAATCACCTCTACGAAGTGGATTTCTTCCCTGAACCCCAATCTTTTTCTTTTGGTAAAGAAGCGATTAAAGTTCCCGGCCTGGATGGATCGGGGAAAATGGGTAAATCCGATGGGAATTGCATCTATCTAATGGATGACGAGAAAACCATTCGGCAAAAAGTAATGAAGGCTGTAACCGACTCAGGACCTACAGTACCCAACAGCAAAAAACCGGAAGTTATTGAAAACCTGTTTACATTCCTCGACTTGGTTTCCGGACAGGAAGCTTACGATTTCTACGATGAGAAATGGAACGATTGTTCCATACGCTATGGAGATCTTAAAAAGCAATTGGCTGAAGACATCAATAAATTTAACGCACCTATTCGTGAGAAAATTAAAGAGTATTCATCTAACACTGAACTACTCGATAAAATAGCAAAACAAGGGGCAGAAAAAGCACAAGAGAGTGCAGCAAAAACATTAAAAGAAGTTCGTGAAATTATAGGTTTCCGAGCATAGCACGCTTTTCCTTTTTAAGAATAAATAAAAAAGGGTATACATAACTAATAAATGTATACCCTTTCTCTTTGTTTCCTTTTATTTATTAAAGTTAAGTCTTAACTCTTAATCAAATCTTTTTATAATCTCCTCGTCCAACCAAGTGGTTAACACCGGTAATCCATCAGGAGTATAATTTGGCATTTCACTAGTAAACAATGCATTGACTAAAGAGACAATCTCCTGATTACTTAAAACTTGCCCATAGGCAATGGCAGAAGATTCGGCTAAAGTTAAAGCTAGCTTTTCCTGAATTTCCTCCTTTACATCACTTCCTTTCTCTGTTGCAGATGCAATCATATTACGAACCAATAAAACAGGATCTAAATCGTCGGCACCAGCAGGGACACGATTAATGGCATAACTACCTCCACCCAAATTGGATAAATCGAACCCTACAATGTGTAAATCCTCTTTTATATTCTCCAGAATCACACTTTCAGCTGCGGTAAGTTCTATAATCTCAGGGAACAACACACCTTGCGAAGCTCCTTTCCGACTTCTTATTTGTTCTATATAACGATCGAATAACACACGTACGTGGGCACGATGCTGATCAATCACCATCAATCCCGATTTAATAGAGGTCAAAATAAATCGCCCCTTATATTGTAAATGAGTTGCCCCCTCTTCCACAACCTGTTTTTCTCCTCCATATAGTGAAGTTTCTGATGCGGGACTTGTGGAGGTATATTCCTCCCATTCACTATCATCAAAAGTAGGCTCTTGACTCTTGTTTTTGAAGCTTGGTGACTCAAAACGCTCTCCATCCCAATTCATTGGGGCACGTTTATAATCCACACCGGATGAAAGGAAGGGATTAAACGATTGATCCAAGTCAATCGAAGGAAATGCAGGCTCTTGATCTTCATCAAAAACAGGAATATCCAACACCTCTCCTTGATCAAAATCGATGGAAGGAACTGCATTGAATTTCCCTAAAGACTCCTTAATGGCAGCTGACAAAATTTGCCAGATACCTTGTTCATTTTCAAACTTGATTTCTGTTTTTGTGGGATGGATATTGACATCTATCTGAGCCGGATCGACCTCGAGATAGAGAAAGAAAGGAACACGCTCATCACCGGGAATCAAGCCTTCGTAGGCATCTATAACTGCATTGTAAAAATAAGAATGACGCATATAGCGTCCATTAGCAAAAAAGAATTGCTGAGCTCCTCTTTTACGGGCTGAGTCGGGACTTCCTGTATATCCTGAAATAGTTACCAAACTGGTTTCAACTTCCACTTTCAACAACTGTTGATTCATACGTTTTCCAAAAACATTCACAATACGTTGTTTTATAGGACTTGCGGGTAAGTCGAACAGCTGTGTATCATTACTGAACAAAGAGAAATTTATGTCGGGATTAACCAACACAATACGCTCAAATTCATTGAGAATATTATTCAATTCAGTAGCATTCGATTTTAAGAATTTCCTACGGGCAGGAATATTAAAGAATAGGTTTTTTATTATAAACTGACTTCCCTTAGGACAAGAAATCAACTCTTGCTTAATTAACTTGGAGCCTTCAGTAACCAGATGTGTACCTAGTTCGTCTTCTTCACGACGCGTTTTAAGCTCAACCTGAGCAACCGCTGCAATGGAGGCCAATGCTTCTCCTCTAAATCCCATTGTACGTAAAGAGAACAGGTCGGAGGCATTTTTAATTTTCGATGTAGCGTGACGTTCAAAGGCTAAACGAGCATCGGTTTCACTCATACCTCCTCCATCGTCTATTACTTGAATCACACTTTTTCCTGAGTCGGTTATTATAACCTGAATATTCTTTGCTCCTGCATCTATTGCGTTTTCAACTAATTCTTTAACAACAGATGCGGGTCTCTGTATTACCTCTCCTGCAGCTATTTGATTGGCTACAGAATCCGGCAATAAATGAATAATATCACTCATAAAAAACTCTTTCTTTCAATTAAAACGTTAGACTTCCCGTATGCAAATAGTACCAAATATAGAGTAGTAATAAAATGAAAATAATTAATACTCCAATGTGTACCGGTTTCCGCTTCTTTGTTTTTCTTCGTTTAAGGTGAGTAGAAGCATCAACGAACTTTCCTCTAATTTCTTCCTCAGGAGAGTATTCCTTCTCAGGCAACATTCCCAAGTCTCTTTTTGCGCTTTCCTCCATCTTCTTTAACCGCTCTTTACGCTCATCATAATAGATAAACGTAGGATTAAATTTTCTGGGTTTTCTCATTTTGAACATACGCTCTACCTCCTATTTATTTGTTTTCTTTTTGATAAGTCGATGGGAGCACGATCTGTTTTTTTCAAACGAGCCTCTTCCTTTTTAGGTCTCCAATCAAAAATATCGTCTTTGTTTTTGGGGCGAATGTAATCAAACCAAAAGAAGTTTGATAATCGTAATTTATCTTCCGGAATCTGATCCATAGGATAAAGAACTCCATTGGACTTGGGGCTCATAATCATCTTGTCAATCCGCTGCTGTTCAAAGAACATATTCAACCGACTGGTTTCCGAAGTATTCATACCTATCATCGTGCTGTCTTCCTCTTGTGGATAAAACACCACTAACACATTACCTACAATGTCTACTTCGTGAAGCTCATTTTCTCTAAAATAAGCTTTTATTTCTTTTCCGGAGATCTGATTATAATGCTCCTCATCTTTTTGCTCTACAACTAAAGTTTGGTTTATTATATGTGCCCAATCGACCTGATTATTCTTCATATAAACCTTAATCTCCTCTCCTAATAACTGCTGAGACTCTGTCCATAAAATGGGGTCGTAATACATCGTAATACAAGAGTCAATGGAATTATAAGCCAAGGAATCGCACACTCCTTGTAAATCGGTTCGATACATTCTAACTTTGTGATACCCCAAGATGTCACGATACACAGAATCGGTTTGCAAGTTGTAGCTATTCATTTTCAGCGTATCTGCGTGAATAAACAAACTGTCCTTTTGGGAATAATCCACAGCAACAGCTCTACCTGTTGAGTACGCATTTTCTGTTCGCTCATCATAATAACAGTAATCACCCAATAACATATTTCTATTTAGGGTATCATTCATCTCCACATTATAGAATGCCTCACCATATCCCAATCTGCGATCATAATATAGACTATCTCCTGTCATTTTCCTACCATCACTGGTTAGGATAGAACGATCCATCAATTCAGCAACGTCGTCCAACGTGTTGTAAAAACCTCTCTCGGAATAGATATGATTGTCTTCATTGTATATATCCGAAGGGCCTAAAATGGTAGCAACCTTTGTTTCAGTATGATATTTCAGTGTATCCGAGGTTAAACTAAACCGGGGGTTATCTAAAGTCACTTCGTGATTGAACACCGCAAGTTTAGTAGATGGACTATACTCCCCCCAATTAGAAGTCAACACATTTTCCTCATCGGTTAGAATGCCACCTTCAAAGTAATAACCCAAGTTATAAAGTCGGTCGTAGTTTAAACTATCTGTGATGAGTGTGGTGTTTAAATTGATAAGCTTCACGTTGTTACGTAGCTGAGCAATTTGAGTCATACCATCATAAAAAAGATAGTCTCCATAGATAAAAAGAGTATCTCCCTGCTCCATTCTTACGTTACTGAAAGCCTCAACCGAGTTGGTTTTTTCATAAATCAGAGCACTGTCACAAAACATATACATACTGTCGTGACGTAACCTCACATTACCCAACAAAACTTGTACATCGGGACGAGCCAATTTGTCTGCCACACCCTCATCAGCGTGCAACAAATCCACCCGAGTCTTCTTTTCCGGTTTTTGGGGGTCTTGAGCAAACAGAGTTACTCCACACAAAAGAAGCAACAAACACACGCCCCATAAAGAAGTTTTTCGTATCGTTGAGTTAAACATAAACACGTTAATTCAATCAGTCATTCAACCAACCTGGATACTTAAATTCACAGTCTCTCCACCCTTCATTGATGCGAACATAGGTCTCTTTTTGTTTCTTTAGAATCCATTGATCAATCATTTCCTCTGTTTTCTTACCCATTACAATCTCTTTCAAGTTCTGGTAGTCATCGGAAATGGTTGCCTTATGTCCGTCAATACGGGTTTTTAATTTAACAATCACGCAAACCTCTTTTCCATCTTTTTCATTCACCATTGAAAAAGCCTCAGAAATTTCACCCACCTTCATTCTATCCACCACCTTAGCAATTTCTTGTGGTAGCTGTTGCATTTCAAAGCGAGATGTTCCGGTATAAGGATTGGGCAATAACCCGTAATTGTTTCGTGTATCTTTATCGTGAGATAGAACAGAGGCCGCATCATCAAAAGAGAACTTCTCTCTGCGAATATCATCGGCCACAGAATCTAAACGAGCTATACCAGCATCTTTTTCCTCCTGACTCACTTGAGGTTTCAAAAGAATATGACGGGTATTGATTCTATCTCCTCTTTTCTCTATTAACTGGATGATGTGAAACCCAAATTCAGACTCTACGATTTTTGAAACCTTATTGGGGTCTTGCATATTAAAGGCCACATTGGCATATTCAGGAATCAACTCACCACGACCCATAAATCCTAATTCTCCTCCTTTGATGGCACTCATCTTATCTTCTGAGTACATACGTGCCAAAGTGGAAAACGTAATATCTCCTTTGGTTATTCTTTCAGTAAATTCACGTAACTCCTTCTTTATACGCTCCTCTTCTGCCACAGACACCTTGGGCTGATGAGTAATGATTTGCACCTCAACTTGAGTAGGAATATACGGAATGCTATCCATAGGTAGTTTACTAAAGAAACGACGGACTTCGGCCGGAGTAACTTTTACCTCACCCACTAACTTTTGTTGCATTTTTTGTACCGTTAGCCCATCACGTGCATTATCGCGCATTGCCTCACGTATTTCCGTTGAGGTTTTATTGAAATACTCTTCCATTTTTTCTCTGGAACCAATGGCTTGAATGTATTGATTGGTTAAGTAATCCACTTGCTGAATCACTTCCGATTCAGATACCTCAATACTATCTAAGACAGCCTGATTCAGGAAAAGTTTCTGAACGGCTAACTCTTCAGGGATAACACAATAGGGATCTCTGTCAAATTTTTGTCCTTGACTCAAAGCGTGTAGTCTGGCTTCTTCCACCTCCGATTTTAAGATGGCCTCATCGCCTACTACCCACACCACTTCATCAATTACATTATCTTGTGCATTTAAGAAAAATCCATTCAGAATAACCACCAAAAGGATTAAAAGTTTATGTGTTATGTTGCTCTTCATCTCAT
Organism: uncultured Bacteroides sp.; assembly: GCA_964583185.1. GTDB lineage: Bacteria > Bacteroidota > Bacteroidia > Bacteroidales > Bacteroidaceae > Bacteroides_E. The sequence goes on from CAZOVL010000078.1 coordinate 8,217, forward strand.
CCACTTTAATAATTGTATTTTATTTTGTTTGTTTTTACTGCTTCTTGATACAAGTCATTCTTTACTTGTTTTATAAAGTCTACCTGTTTGTAATTTACTAATACATCGTTTATTTTCTGCCTTGCGTACTCCAAAGGTTCTTGTTCTCCCACTTGTCGGATGTCACTTATATTCAAAAAATAGAAATAAGCACTATCTTGTAACTCAACATTTCCGGGCTTCTCAACCAATTGGTTTAGCGTCAGTGTGTTTCTGGGTAACATCTCTAAAATAGTTCCGGCAGGTATCCATTTGTTGTAAAAATACTCATATTTCACAGCACTATGAATGCTAAATTTCTCCAAATGATCTACAGCTACACTGTCTTGCTGTTTGTACCATTTTCTAACATTCTTAATACCACTTACCGATTGTGGCACCTTCATAAATATTCCCTGAACCATTGGTTGCTCCAAGACAAATAACTCTTTATGCTCTTCGTAATAAGCTTCAACATCTTTCTCTGATATGTTCTTAGACAAACGCTGAGTAATTAACTCTTGTTTGTAGGCGTGAACTATCAGTGTCTTTTTATAGTTTTCAACCAGCTGTTCAATGCTTTCCATATTAGGAACATTACGATCTGCCTGCTCATAAAGCAATTCATCCTCAATCCAAGTACGAATAAATTGTTCTGCCAGTAAAAGACTGTCATCGCTATTATTCGTATGCTTAACAATCGGCTCCAAGTCTTCTTTGTACAGAAACTTACCCTCTACCTCAACCAAAGGAGTTTTACCCTTATGATCATAATAAGAGGTACAGCTCATAAAAAAGCAAATTAAGAGAATGAAAACTAAAGGTCTTCGCTGCATATTAATTACTCTTGAATTTACGAAGATAATGCTTTAATCTATTTCATCAGTGATTATTAACTGTTTTTAATTGGTCTTCCAGAAATTCAACATCACTATTTAAGATTAATTGCTCCTCCCATTTTTCTTTTAAATAAGTTTTATAATCGGCTGTAACTTGCTCTTCCACCTCTTTATAATTTGTGGGATACCACTGCACCTCTCCAAACAAAATCCACTTAGGGTAAAACGGTGGAGCCTGATAATATCCTTGTTTAAAGATGGTTTTATCCACACAGGCATTCTTTCCAATGAGAAAAGGTCCTTCTTCCACTTTGATAAACTCATTCTCCAGACTCCCAAATTCATTATTTAAAAGAGACAACCACTTTGATGAAACTTGCTTCTTTAATAATCGTTTCACTCGCTTGGATACCTTTTTAGTTGAACAGTGTATCACAATTCCCTGATAGATTGGAAGATCGAATTTATACTCTTTCTGATGAAGCTGAAAATACTGTTCCAACCCCATCTGATCCAATTGCTCTATTTTCTTCAGCTCACGCTCCGTCAATTCATCCAACAACAACTGATGTTTATACTCAAGAAGAGCAAATTCCAACTCTTTATCGCTGTGCTGTATCGAGCCATACTGTTCATCGAATATACTTTTCAGAACAAAGTCAACATATTGCTTATTCAATGTTGCCATATTGAACTTAGAGAAATAATCAAAATCACTTTTTTTATACTCTTTCCCATTCAACTTAAATAGAACCTGATGGGTCTGAGGATTCCAAGCACGATTTCTCCAGGGTGTTTCGTAAGTAAGGGAAAACTCATCCCCCGATTTTACCTCCTGCAAAAAAGCTTCGAACTCATTCAAAGTCATATTTTCAACCTTACTCTCCTTTTTATCTGCAACAGAAGATACCTTACTTATAAGTTGCACCATATGTACTCCTGCCGGTGTTGTAAAAGGCTTTGATAACTCTCCCTCTTTTAACTGCAACACGGCTTGATCGAATTCAGCAATGTGCTGTCTTTGAGTAATCCAAACCGGAGATTTTATCTCTGAATAAATCGCAGCACACTTGTTTATCTGCGTAAGATCATTGGAGAGTTGCACATAGAGCGAATCAAATAACGAAACGATTTGTTCGTACTCCCGATTGGTAGCCTGTTGAGGTATCGGTTGATATAAATGATATATCTGAAATAACTCCACACTATCTAACTTGTGAGCCATTTCTTTTCGCTTTGCTTTAGGAAACCTTGAGTTCATAAGCTGACGACTATACTCTGCCACCTTATTTAAGTAGATAAAAGAAGTATCAATACCCTGTTTTTTGGCCTCCAACACTTTTATCTGGTCTAAAATTAAAGAATCCATATAGTGTTTAGATTCTTTCGCAGAGAGAAATGGTTTTTCCTTTTTCCTTTTCTCTACTTTATAGCGTATGAGCTCCACACTAAGTGTTTCATCACTCTTCTCTCCTCTGCTCGCTAAACAATAAAAGGAAAACAGAAAGAGCCCAAGTATAGCTATAAAACTCTTTTTTATCATCTAATTAATCTTTTTACTTTCGTTGAGTAAAAGTACAAAAAAAGGAAGGAGATACTAAAACAGACCTCATTTTTTTGTTTCTTTTACACATTATTATATAGATGAGTTTTCAAATATTACATTTTACTTGTTATTATGAGAAGTATTACAGATTTACTTTTTTATACTTACATCAGTAACTATCATAAAAAACACCTCTCCTAAAATCTATAGAAACTAATTATGTACATCAAAAGATAGTAATGTACAGCGTTTTTTTGTACTAATGTTTTTATAAATAACACTCGTTTTTCTTCTTTTTATATCTTACTAATAACAGCAAAAACGACTAATAAAAAACGCCCTTAGAACAAGCCAATCAAGGCATCAAATCGGTCTAGGACCTAAGGGCTGTCGGTCTAGGACTGAAGGGTGCTCGGTCTAGGACCGAGGGGTGTTAGGTCCTAGACCTTCAATAAATTGCTTCTGAATTAAAGGGAAAATTCAGTAGAAAGAAAAAATAGCCTCAAGCAAGTCAACCACTAGTTGCAGACACAACTTATAGAGAAAAAAAACCACCAAATAAAGAAAAGAATTATTAATTTAAAACAACTAATCTTTCAGTTCGGTACTCAACAAAAAAAAACGAATACAAACTCTCTTTTTTGAATCATAAAGGAGAAAAAAGGGCATCCAACTTAATTGACAAAACACTAAAATACAGAGGATTATCAATCCAAGAATAACCTAAAATGATCTTGCATCACAATAAACGCGCACTAACAGAAGTTAAAACAAGTCGATAGAACACACAGAGACCACCCCTAGAATTAAAAAACATGAAAAGAAAGCGAAGGATGAATCTTTTCAATTATAATGGTTATATTTGAAACATTATTCATTTATACAGTTTCATTTTATACGATCTTTTTCACTTAAATAAGAATCTCCTATAAATGTTTATTCTAAGAACATTTTTACTATACTTTCCCATTAATAATTATTGAAATCATGAAATCTTTTTATATAGGTAATTTAGAAGTCAAAATCCCGGTTATTCAAGGGGGAATGGGAGTTGGAATATCCCTTTCCGGATTGGCCTCAGCAGTGGCTAACGAAGGAGGAATCGGAGTTATCTCTGCCGCAGGATTAGGACTAGTTTACAACAAGCAACCCGGTGATTATTTAGCCAAATGTATCACAGGACTGAAAGAAGAGATAAAAAAGGCTAAGGAAAAGAGCAAAGGCATCATTGGTGTCAATATTATGGTTGCATTAAGCAACTATGCAGATATGGTTAAAACATCCATAGCTGAGAAAGCTGACATCATATTTTCGGGTGCAGGTCTTCCTTTTGATTTGCCTTCTTTCCTTACACAGGAAAGCAAAACAAAATTAGTACCTATTGTATCTTCATCAAGAGCGGCAAAAATTATTTGTGAAAAATGGAACAGCCGATACAACTACCTTCCCGATGCCATTGTGGTTGAAGGACCTAAAGCGGGTGGACATCTGGGCTTCAAAATCAATCAACTGGATGATGAACAATCTTCTTTAGAGCATTTAATTCCCCAAGTGTTAGAGATTACGACATCTTATAAAGAACAAAAAAACATTCCGGTAATTGCTGCCGGTGGTATATCTTCCGGAGAAGACATTAATCACTTTCTAAGCTTAGGAGCTTCTGCCGTACAAATGGGAACACTCTTTGTTACTACCACAGAATGTGATGCTTCTGAGATATTTAAAAACGTGTTTGTCAATGCCAAACCGGAAGACATTAAAATTATACAAAGTCCGGTAGGAATGCCGGGACGAGCTATTGATAGCGAGTTTATACATAATGTAGAAAAAGGATTAGAGAAACCCAAAAGTTGTCCTTTCCACTGCATCAAAACCTGCGATTATACCAAAAGCCCTTATTGCATAATTCAAGCACTCTATCAAGCAGCAAAAGGCAATATGAAAAAAGGCTATGCTTTTAGTGGTGTAAACGTGCATCTATCAGAAAAAATATCAAGTGTAAAGGAAGTTTTCAACAAATTAAAAACTGAATTCATAAAGGCAACTAATAAATAGTGTTTTTGTTTTTCAAGTTCTATTTATTTATCTTTAATGACAGAATGATTCAAACCTGTTACGTATGCAAAAAATAATAGCTTATCCTTTTTCTGCTATCTATTATATATTGTTTGGAAGCACTTTGATTTTTTTCCACGTCATACAATGGCTATGCTTTAACCTCTTTGGCTACTCTGCACACAAAAAAAGCGTAGATGCTCTTTGCTTTTTTTTAGTTGCCAACACCTATGTATTAGGAACAAGGTACAAAGTATTAAACCGGGAGAAACTCCCCGCAAATGCACCTCTTATTATTGCAGCTAACCACCAGAGTTTTTATGACATCACCACCATAGGCTGGTTTCTTAGAAAGGTTCACCCCAAATTTATCAGCAAAATTGAATTGGGAAAAGGAATACCCAGTATTTCATATAACCTGACACACGGTGGATCGGTTTTAATTGATAGAAAAAATGGGAAACAAGCACTTTCAGCCATCAAGGATATGG